>JAPORV010000092.1 GCA_026710055.1 Aestuariivita sp. | reverse complement strand
TCAAGACATTGCCTTCACGACATGGATCGGCGACACGGCCTGTGACGCGGACGCCTTACTGGATAGGCTTGCGGAACACGGAGTCAAGACGGTGATTCCGCCGAAGAAAAACCGAACGCTTCCGCGCACCTTTGACCGAGACGCCTATCGGGACCGGCACCGGATTGAGACTGTCTTCTGCAAGATCAAGGAGTTCCGGGCGATTGCAACACGATACGACAAGACCGCATCCCGCTTCGCGGCGGGCATTCATCTGGTTGCAGGGGTCATCGCCGCACGATAGATGTCAACGGACCCTAATTCAAGTGGCTCATTTTCAAATGAATTCATAAGATCTTTCCCTCTTATCTAGAATTTCTAGAATTGGAGGGAATTCTCCCAGCTTGAAGCTTATACCTAAAGAATAATAAAAGTAAATCGGATAGGTTCTGAGACCCGAAAAAGATTTCAAGTTTCAGGTTTCTAATCTATTATATCACGAGCAAGATGTAAATAGATTAGGGTGTTGAATACCGCTTTTCAACTCTCGGGAAATTCATTATATTCATAATATTTTTGATTAGAGAACATGAATATGATTTTTATGAGCAATTTTAAAAGAAACTCAGGTTATTTAACGGCTAGTAATCAGTAGTGAAAAGTATTAATTTTGGTGTAGAAAGATATCCCGAACCGATGAATGATTTTACAGTTAACGGCGACATATTGGATTTTGTAGATGCAACAACGGCAGCGGCTCAAATTGGTCGTCTAGATTTTGTAACTTCTCTTTTAGCCATAATCAGTCTTATCTTAGTAATTTCTGGAGTGGTCGCATTCATACATTTTCGTGGAGTCGCCAGGAAACAGGCAAAAGAAGAAGCATCTAGAATTGCTGCTGAAACCGCAGAAATAATTACTCGGGATTATCTTCGAGAGAACGCTCCTAAATGGATTAAACAATATTCAAAGAGTTCAGAAGGTTGGGTTGAAAAAGATACGGATATCATTGAAGGTTACCCAGACAATGAAGAAGGAGAAAGTAGATGAATATTGCAGATGAATGGAGTATAATAAATGCAAGTGCGAATTCAATTCCTGTGCAAATAGAAACAATTCCTATTTCACTTAATGTTCAACTTAGATACGCATATCTTGAAGAAGAACTTTCCGGGATGATTGAAAACAATGGTCAATTTTTTACTATAACCGTAAATGCAAACGACTGGGATCTAAGACAACGTTTTACGCTTGCTCATGAACTTGGTCATTATATGCTTCATAGGCATCTTATCGGCAATGGATTAGATGACGATAGAGCCTATCGCAGTACGAAAGGTGGAAGATATCATAATATCGCTATTGGTCCAACCGAAGAAGCGGAGGCAAATCGGTTTGCCGCAAATCTATTAATGCCTATCAATCAAATGAAAGCCTATAAAGATAATTCAGTTGTCGTAGAGCAACTAGCGGATAAGTTTCAGGTTTCTAATCGAGCAATGGAAATTCGTTTAACCAACTTAAAAATTCCATTTAGGACCCGTTGACATCTACTCTTGAAATTTCGTGGACAGTTGGTATAATTGCTCTCAGAGTTGCCCGGAAAAGAGGCGACGGACAGTATTGAGAGAGCCGAATCATGAATAAGGATCGAACCGTTTTGACGGATGCGATGTGGGAGCGGATGGAACCGCTTCTATCGGGAAAGGCAACGGACCCCGGCCGGACGGCGGATAATCGGTTGTTTCTTGAAGCGGTGCTGTGGCGTTTCCGCACGGGATCGCCATGGCGGGATCTTCCGCCCCGTTTCGGGAACTGGAACAGTGTCTTCCGGCGCTTTCGCCGGTGGGTGCAGAAAGGACTTTTTGATCGTATTTTCAACGTGTTATCCGACGAATTCGATCGGTCGGTCGTATCGATCGACGGCACGATCATGCAGGCGCACGCCAAGGCCTCCGGGTCGGAAAAAGGGGCTTTTGCGAAGGCATCGGGCGTTCAAAAGCATCCATGATGGCGTGCAACCCCCAAAATCGACTTTTTTGCGACTTTTTTGCGGTTTTCTGGACCTTATTCCAAAGTTATCCC
>JAPORV010000358.1 GCA_026710055.1 Aestuariivita sp. | reverse complement strand
ATAGGGTGGAGTCTTTAATTCAGCCTCACCTGAAATAGGATTAAACTCGTCCAGACCAGATACATCAATATTCTTAAACAGGGGCGAAGCCTCTAATTGATCAAGAGTGAGATTAAACTCTTCCAGATCAAATCCATCATTATCCTCAGACTGGACCTGATTCTCTAAAGTAGAATTGGATCTTTCCAGGTCAGGTCCATCCTTCAGTAAGGATATAGCTGCTTTATATAATTCCATCTCTTTTAAATACTCGAAAGTAGCATAAGAAACAGATAGTAAGAGCGGATCAAGCTTTAGTGTGTCTATTAATGCATTTCGCAAAGTGTTCTTCTGGCGGGTCAGACTCACTCCGAGAGCAGTACTTTTAATATCATTGACAAGTCTGTCAAGCAATGTTTCTTTTGTATCTGAATTGCCTGAAACTTTAGGATTTAACTGTGGATGCTTATCCGCCTGGTGCACTGATCTGACCGGTTGTCTGTCGTTTACCTCAGGACATACGGTATTATCCTGTTGTTCCTGTAACTCCTTCTCTTTTATGAGGAGGTAATTTTTTAGAGAATCCGGTATATGATTTTCCAGATCTTCCGGATTCATGCTGTTTATAATTTCAAACAGTTTATTGAGTATTTGCGGTGAGAGTCTCTCTTTATGACGATCAAAAGATGGCCAGACTTTTGGCTTGATTTCCTTGTTTAGTTTCAGCAAATTGTATAGTTCACTTAGTGCTAGTATTGTTACAGGCGGTGTTACTGTATCATTCGTTCGCTTTTCGTGAAATCTCTCAAGTCTGGTCAGCTTTTTTTGGTCACAAGCAGCTAATTTTGGAGTATCATATTCTTTCCAAGCTTTTTCAGTGAAATGATAGCGTTTCGGAATATCAAAGCACTCTAAAAAATTTCTGAAAACTTCCTTTGACCAGTTACTGATTTGAATACTGTCACCATGTATTTCAAGCATTGGTACAGGAAAAGTATGAGATACTTTCCTACTTGTCATCTCTTTCACATCAGTTATCGTGAGTTCCTTATCATTAAATTTGCAATGGGAATCATCATCAACTGCCAGCATGATTAATGCAATAAAATACAAAGCAAGTTCTTTTGATGTTTTAACCTTTCCTGAGACAGAGATTAATACACCCTGAGCATCATCAGTATATCTGGATAAACAGTAATCAGGTATCTCTTCATAATTATACAGAGAGAACTGACCTGTAAGCAGTGCCAAAAAGAGTGCTTTAATACCTTCTCTGGTAATTGTGTCATTTTTTAATCCAGAGCAGGCTTCAAGTAGTTGTTTAAGTTTTCCCCCTGAGTACTTCTTACCAAACTCACGAAGGAAAGAAGGCGATGGTATTATTTCTAAGATAGTCCTGGCGCGCTCCGGGTCAAAAAAAATTTTTCGGTCACCCGGGGCAAGGTTCCACAGCGCTTGCAAATAAAATCTTTTGTTATCTTTATTCTTCAGCAATGGGACATCGGACAAATTTTGCGATTCTAATGAGAGCTGTTTCCAGTCAGTAAAATTTGGGGGATTACGAAGATATTTACCAAACTCTATGTACTCTTTCCTGTTTTCTGATGGAATATTTTGTTGCATCGCACTGATTACGAGTTTCAATGGAGCAGATAGTTTTGCCAAGTTCAGTAATTCTTTTTGCTGCTCTTGATGAGAAAGATAATAACTGACTCCGGCACCACCAAAAGAAGATAGCAGGGTGCATAATCTTTTCAGTTTTGCATCGTTATTATCGCATACCGATTTGTTGCAAAAATTTCTTACCGTTTTCCAGTTAACAGAGTAGTTTGAATGACCCGTATATAAATATAAAGCGACCTCTTTTATCTGATACAGATGCTCACTGTTATCTTCTTCAATGGGATCCTCTTCATCACTATCTTCTGAAGTTGAGGCAAGTGGAAATAACACTAACAGATCTTTTTCACATTTTTCCAGCTGATTAATATTTGGCAGAGATCTTCGGGCTTGTAACCTGGTCATAGTTCTCAGGAGCTGAATTTTGAATGGTTCTGTTCCATTGCTCAACCAGTTCAACACTGCCTCTA
>JAPORV010000426.1 GCA_026710055.1 Aestuariivita sp. | reverse complement strand
TTCCAACCACACCCAATGGTCCGCGATAATGGACATACCCACCATACGGGAAAACCCTCAGCGCCAAACGCAGCAATCCGCTGGAGGCCATAATGTTCAGTGCCTGTTGATCACAAAAAAATGTTACGGAAAATACTTAGAGTTTGAATAACACTCGTCACTACTTCCCCGAGGTATCAGCGCGAATGGCTGCTTTTGATTAATTGCGTGTTGCATTTTCCAGATTAATACTCTCCTGATATTGCATAATAGACTTCCGGGCGGTAACCTAATGTGATTTTTTGTATCGAACGGAGACCTCACTTTATGAGTAGACCAAGAATAGCACTAATTGGTGCAGGCCAAATTGGTGGCACTCTCGCTCACCTTCTCGCCATTAAAGAACTCGGAGACGTCATATTATTTGATGTCGCTGACGGAATTCCTGACGGCAAAGCCCTTGATATCGCAGAAAGCGGGCCTGCTGCACGGGTTGATGTCACATTGCTTGCCACTCAATCCTATGAGGGCATTAAAGATGCAGATATCTGTATTGTGACTGCTGGCGTCCCAAGAAAACCGGGAATGAGCCGTGACGACTTGCTTGGCATTAACCTAAAGGTCATGAAATCAGTCGGTGAAGGTATTCGGGACTATGCACCAAACGCTTTTGTCATTTGCATTACCAACCCGTTGGACGCAATGGTTTGGGCATTACGCGAATTTTCGAAATTACCACATCACATGGTTTGCGGTATGGCCGGCGTTCTGGATAGTGCACGATTTCGGTATTTTCTCGCGAAAGAATTTCGAGTGTCGATGAAAGATGTGACGGCTTTTGTACTTGGCGGTCACGGAGATACAATGGTTCCTTCAGTTCGTTATTCAACGGTTGCCGGCATTCCTTTACCAGACCTCATTGATATTGGTTGGATTACTCAAGATAAGTTAGATCAGATTATTCAACGAACGCGTGATGGTGGAGCGGAAATCGTGTCTCTGTTGAAGACAGGTTCAGCGTTTTACGCACCAGCTACAAGTGCTATTGAAATGGCTGAAGCCTATCTGAAAGATCAAAAACGAGTACTGCCATGTGCCGCTTATTGCAATGGCGCACTTGGGGTTCAAGGAATGTATGTTGGAGTTCCCACGGTCATCGGTGCAGGGGGGATTGAGCGGATTGTAGACATTAAACTGAACAGGCAAGAACAAGAAATGTTCAGTTCTTCTGTCGCGGCAGTGAAGAATCTCGTTGATGCTTGTAAAAGTATTGATGCATCACTTTCTTAGATTTTTCGATGTTGTTGCTGCCATAAAGCTTTTGGATTGAAGCAAAATATTAATATGAAAGATAGTCGTTCTTCAAGGAGAGAGATTAAAGCTATGAGGGGCTGAATTATAAATTGAAAACTCGGTTCATTGGCCGTATTACAAAATATAACTTGCCGAGATAGCAATTGATGTGAACACTTCCTGTTCACTGGAAAATCATCTCCAATCTTCATACCAATATGTTTATTTGGCCTTTACATCTGTTAAAAAAATAGTGATAGAAATCGGAAACTAAACAGGACACTGTTTAATGAATATTCACGAATATCAGGCGAAAGCAATGCTCCGGGAGTATGGTGTACCAGTCTCTGACGGGCGTATCGTGCTAAAAGCTGAAGACGCAAAAACGGCAGCCGGAGCCTTAGACGGCCCTGTTTGGGTTGTGAAGGCGCAAATTCATGCCGGCGGGCGCGGTAAAGGAAAATTCAAAGAAGTTGATGCTGGCGAAAAAAGTGGAGTGCGAATTACAAAGTCTGTGGAAGAGGCAGCTGCCGAAGCAAAAAAAATGTTAGGGCGTACTTTGGTCACTCACCAAACCGGTCCTGCCGGCAAACAGGTTAACCGAATTTATATTGAAGACGGAGCAAGCATCCAAACCGAAATGTATCTTGCCTTACTTATAGATAGGCAAACGAGTTGCGTTTCTTTTGTTTGCTCGACCGAAGGAGGTATGGATATTGAAGAAGTGGCCGCTCAGTCGCCCGAGAAGATTTTGTCATTTTCTGTTGATCCAGTTACCGGATATCAAGCTTATCACGGTCGGCGTATTGCTTTTACGCTCGGACTCAAAGGTAAACAAGTAAAACAATGCGTGTCTTTAATGGGCATTCTCTACAAAATGTTCTTAGAAAAAGATGTGGAAATGCTTGAAATTAATCCGCTAATTTTAACGAATTCTGATGAATTAAAATGTCTTGATGCAAAAATTGGCTTCGATAGTAATGCGATTTATCGACATCCGAGTATTTCTGAGTTGCGAGATACCACGGAAGACGATCCGAAAGAATTGGAAGCATCAAAATACGATCTCAACTATATTGCGTTGAATGGTGAAATAGGATGCATGGTCAATGGTGCTGGTTTAGCAATGGCAACGATGGATATCATTAAGTTATATGGTGCTGAACCAGCAAATTTTCTTGACGTTGGTGGAGGGGCGACGAAGGAAAAAGTGACAGAGGCATTTAAAATTATTACTTCTGACAAAAATGTCAGAGGCATTTTAGTAAACATTTTCGGTGGAATTATGCGGTGTGATGTTATTGCCGAAGGAGTGGTTGCGGCTGTCAAAGAAGTCGGCTTGAAAGTTCCACTTGTTGTCAGATTGGAAGGTACAAACGTTGAGAAAGGTAAAGAGATTATTAGCTCTTCAGGTCTCGACGTTATTGCAGCGGATAATCTACGTGATGGCGCAAAGAAAATTGTAACTGCGGTTAAAGGGTAAAGGGGCGTTGGCTCCGTAGTTAAACATCAGTGACAATTTAATGTTGAATCAATCCCTCAGAGAACGCATGTTAAGTGTTTAAATATTAGCTGTAATACAAAAGCTGTTTTGTGAGCCTGAACGAAAGTATGATTTCACGGCGTTTATGTTCTTTCATGAAATAAAAACGAATCTAAGACAAAACAACGCAATAATACAATCAAAAAAATATACGAAAAAATCAAAACAATTTTTTGATATCATAGGACTTAGGTACGTATAGTTACAGAAATATTAATACTGATCTACAGATAACACACTAATGAATAAACATGCATTTTCCAAAAGGTAAATAAATTAAGTGTTTCTCATAAAGAGCTACAAGTGTTTTGTTATTGCTAAAAACTTCTGATAGCGTCAAATTATCATGATAAAACTCAGCAATGAAGAATATTAGGATGATCAATAGGTTGATAAAAAGGATAAACCAAATAGATGGCAGTACTCATTGATGAAACAACACGCGTTATTTGTCAGGGCTTTACCGGTAGCCAAGGCACCTTCCATTCGGAGCATGCTATTGCCTATGGCACCAAAATGGTTGGGGGCGTAACGCCTGATAAAGGCGGTATAACTCATCTCGGCTTGCCAGTGTTTAATTCAGTACATGAAGCAAAGGTAGCAACTGATGCAAACGCCAGCGTGATTTATGTGCCACCACCATTTGCGGCAGATTCCATTTTGGAAGCGATAGATGCAAAAATTAATGTGATTGTCTGTATCACTGAAGGGATTCCTGTTCTGGATATGTTGACAGTAAAGCGCGCGCTTCGTGGATCCTCATCACGTCTTATCGGTCCTAATTGTCCAGGGGTGATTACACCGGGCGCATGCAAAATCGGCATTATGCCGGGTCATATCCACAAGCGTGGCAAAGTTGGTGTTATCTCACGGTCTGGAACCTTGACCTATGAGGCGGTTAAGCAGACAACAGATGTGGGATTGGGTCAATCAACTTGTGTTGGTATTGGCGGTGATCCCGTGAAGGGTACTGATCATATTGACGCCTTGGAATGGTTCTTAAATGATAGCGAAACCGAAGCTATAATTATGATTGGTGAAATTGGTGGATCTTCTGAAGAAGAGGCCGCAGCGTTTCTCAAGTCAGAAAAAAAGAAAGGGCGATGGAAACCAACAGCTGGTTTTATTGCTGGTTTGACGGCACCTCCGGGGCGTCGTATGGGGCATGCAGGTGCCATTGTTTCCGGCGGAAAGGGAAGTGCCGAAGATAAAATTGAAGCTATGAAATCAGCAGGAGTCGTTGTTGCGGATAGTCCGGCATCTCTAGGTGAAGCTGTCGTTGAAGCGATGGCATGACTTTATTTTGTTAGGATCGGTAACGTATCTGAAACCTAATTGGAATGATGGGTGAAAAAACAGTTACTGATTGATATCTCCCATAACTCAAAAAAAGTAGTGGTGAACAGATTTGATTAGTCTTGTAAAGACCAACTATTTGGAAAAAGAATGTTTCGATCGAAAGATCTTTGACTGCTAACTTGCGGTTTTGATTTTCCAATTTATGGAGGATATTCAATGACAAAACAATCTTCTAATGAGATTTTCCATAACTCCTCGTTTATGCAGACTCACAATGCAAGTTACTTGGAGTATATGAACACTCGATACGCTAATAATCCCAATGAAATTGATGAGGCTTGGGCCACATTCTTCCGGCAAATTGGTGATAAAGGTAACGATGTACAACGCGAAATTAATGGCCCAGCCTGGGCACGTGGTGATTGGCCGCCTGTAACGCTTGATGAATTAACTCAGGCTTTAACCGGTGAATGGGCAGAAGAAACGATTGAGCCGACTGTTGTTGGTGAAAAGATTAAAGCGAAAGCTCACGGCGTTGGAATGTTGGTTTCCGAAGAAGAAATTCAACGTTCAGTATTGGATTCTGTCCGCGCTTTAATGCTTATCCGGGCCTATCGTATCCGAGGGCATCTCGTGGCTGACCTAGATCCATTAGGTTTAAGAGATCAAACACAACATCCCGAATTACATCCGAAATCATATGGATTTATGGAAATTGATATGAATCGGCCGATCTTTATTGACAATGTGCTTGGATTGCAGATTGCCACAATGCGAGAAATTATTGAAATCGTTAAACGCACATATTGTGGTACGTTTGCGTTGCAGTACATGCATATTTCCAATCCAAACGAATCTGCATGGTTGAAAGAGCGCATAGAAGGTTATGGGAAAGAAATTGCTTTTACGCGTGAAGGACGAAAGGCGATCTTAAATAAGATGGTCGAAGCGGAAGGTTTTGAGAAATTCTTGCACGTCAAATATATGGGAACGAAGCGATTTGGGTTGGATGGAGGTGAAAGTCTCATTCCGGCAATGGAGCAGATTATTAAGCGTGGTGGGGCACTTGGACTAAAGGAAATTGTTATCGGTATGCCGCATCGCGGTCGTTTGAATATCTTAGCTAATGTTCTTGGCAAACCGCTTCGCGCAATTTTTAATGAATTTCAGGGTGGCAGTTTCAAGCCAGACGATATTGATGGTTCGGGTGATGTCAAATACCATCTCGGGGCATCGTCGGATCGGGAATTTGATGGCAATAAAATACATTTATCACTTACGGCAAATCCATCGCATTTAGAAGCTGTTAATCCTGTTGTTCTCGGTAAGGTGCGTGCAAAACAGGATCAGTTATATGACGATGATCGCGCTTCTGTTATGGGGGTATTGCTCCATGGAGATGCGGCTTTCGCAGGTCAGGGTGTCGTTGCTGAGAGTTTTGGATTGTCGGGTTTGCGCGGACACAAAACCGGTGGAACTATGCATATTGTGATCAATAATCAAATTGGGTTTACAACAGCGCCGCATTTTTCTCGTTCTTCTCCATATCCTACTGACATTGCTTTGATGGTAGAAGCCCCGATTTTTCACGTGAATGGTGATGACCCAGAAGCAGTCGTACATGCAGCTAAAGTTGCCACCGAGTTTCGGCAAAAATTTCATAAAGATGTGGTCATTGATATCTTTTGCTACAGGCGATTTGGACATAATGAAGGTGATGAGCCCAATTTCACCAATCCTGTTATGTATAAGGAGATAAAAGGTCACAAAACAACATTATCACTCTACGCTGAGCGACTTGTTCGTGATGGATTAATTCCAGAGGGTGAAATTGACGGGAGTAAAGCTGCGTTACAAGCTCACTTAAATGCGGAGTTTGAGAGCAGTAAGGGTTACAAACCGAATGAGGCAGATTGGTTGGACGGTAGGTGGTCTCATCTGGAGCGAAATAAGGAGTCATATGTTCGCGGGAATACCGATATTTTACCGGAAACAATGCAGGAAATTGGTGAAGCACTTACCTCTGTTCCTCAGGATTTTTTGATTCATAAAACGGTTGGTCGTCTTCTTGAAACAAAACGTCAAATGTTTTCGTCTGGTAAAAATTTCGATTGGGCAACGAGTGAAGCCTTAGCTTTTGGTTCTTTACTTGTCGAATCATATCCGGTTCGACTGGCTGGTCAGGACTCAATGCGAGGGACTTTTTCCCAGCGTCACTCAGGTTTAGTAGATCAACGAACAGAAGAAAGATATTTTCCACTCAATAACATTCGGGCTGTTCAAGCGCGGTATGAAGCAATTGATTCGATGCTTTCGGAATATGCTGTCCTTGGATTTGAGTATGGTTATTCTCTAGCGGAACCAAATGCACTGGTATTATGGGAAGCTCAGTTTGGTGACTTCGCTAACGGTGCGCAAATTATGTTTGATCAGTTTATTTCGTCTGGGGAGAGTAAATGGTTGAGAATGTCCGGTTTGGTATGTTTGTTACCGCACGGTTTTGAAGGTCAAGGCCCAGAGCATTCATCAGCGCGTTTAGAACGATACTTGCAGATGTGTGGTCAAGATAATTGGATTGTGGCAAATTGTAGCACACCCGCAAATTACTTTCATATCCTGCGTCGTCAGATTCATAGAGAGTTTCGTAAACCGCTCATTCTGATGACGCCAAAGTCATTGCTACGGCATAAACTTGCGGTATCTAATGTGGAAGATTTTATTACTGGATCATCGTTTCATCGTATACTGTGGGATGATGCTGAGAAAGGCAACTCCAATGTTGAATTAAAGCCTGATACTGAGATAAAGCGCCTTGTTATGTGTTCTGGAAAAGTTTATTTTGATTTACTGGAAGAGCGTGATGAACGTGAGATAGATGATATTTATATATTAAGAATTGAACAATTTTATCCTTTTCCGGCGTTGAGTTTAATGAAGGAATTAGAGCGGTTTGTTGGTGCGGAGATGATTTGGTGTCAGGAAGAGCCAAAGAATCAAGGTGCTTGGAGTTTTATTGAACCAAACTTAGAATGGGTGTTGAAACGCATTCATGCAAAGCACACACGTCCGAGGTATGTTGGCCGTCCGACTGCAGCGTCTCCGGCAACGGGGTTGGCTTCGCAACATAAAACGCAACAGCTTACGCTGATAGATGAGGCGTTGACCATTAAGGGGTAGAGATCAATGACTGCCGAAGTGCGTGTCCCCACATTGGGTGAATCTGTAACTGAAGCTACAGTTGTTAACTGGCTAAAAAAACCAGGTGAGGTAGTGGCAGTAGACGAGATGCTGTGCGAATTGGAAACAGATAAGGTAACCATAGAAGTTCCAGCATCAGAGTCTGGGTTACTCGGAGAGATTATCGCTTCTGAAGGCAGTGTTGTGGATGTTGGGGCTTTATTGACTACTATTGTTAGCACGGGTGATGAGACCATGAAACAATCACCTCAAGTCCTGCGAACTAATTTGGAACCATCAAGTGAGTTAGTTGACGATTTAGCATCAACTTTAGGTCGGAGTAAAACACTGGATTCGGAACAAGTTTCTGAATCTAACGGATTTCAAACTAATGGGGCATCACTGGATACCTTGAAGGATGTCTTAGTACCAACCCTTGGTGAAAGTGTCACGGAAGCAACAGTATCAACATGGTATAAAGCGGTTGGAGATGCCGTTTTGGAAGATGAAATATTGTGCGAGTTAGAAACAGATAAAGTGTCCCTTGAAGTGACGGCACCTGCAGCAGGATTTTTGATTGATATTTTTGTCCCAGAGGGTGCGACGGTTAATGAAGCAGCGCGGCTTGCCGTAATTTCGCAACGCAGTGAAGTGATATCACCAGACAACGAATTTAAAGCGCATAACTTGGATTGTGAATCAATTCAAACTGTCGTCAGGACAGGGACAGAACATGCACCTTCTGCTCAAAAGGCGATGATTGATGCTGGATTGTCAGAAGATCAAATTCAAGGAACTGGTCGTGATGGAAGAATAATGAAAGAAGATGTTGCAGAGGCGGTAGCGGCCATTGAAAAACAAAGAACATCATCTACCGTCGAGGTTGGTTCTGTGACAGTTGCTGTTGAAGATGTAAGTCGTGAAGAACGAATTAGGATGACTAGATTGCGTCAAACTATTGCAAAGCGGTTAAAAGATGCACAAAACACGGCAGCAATCCTTACCACTTATAACGAAGTTGATATGGCTGAGGTCATTTCGTTTAGGGCGCAATATAAAGACCAATTTGAGACAAAGCATGGTGTGAGACTAGGTTTCATGCCATTTTTTGCGAAAGCTTGTTGTCAGGCGTTGAAAGAAATTCCAGAAGTTAATGCTGAAATTGACGGGACAGATATCATATTCAAGAATTATGTGCATATGGGAATTGCAACAGGAACACCACAAGGCTTGGTTGTTCCGGTCATTCGGGATGCCGATCGCATGGGTTTTGCCGATATTGAGAAGGAAATAGCGGATAAAGGTCGAAGAGCCCGAGACGGCAAATTATCAATTTCAGAAATGCAAGGCGGTACATTTACGATATCAAATGGTGGTGTTTACGGCTCTCTTATGTCATCACCTATTTTGAACCCGCCACAGTCAGGTATTTTGGGCATGCACAAAATACAAGAAAGACCGATTGTAGTAGAGGGCGAAATAAAAATACGGCCAATGATGTACCTTGCGTTGAGTTATGATCATCGAATTGTGGATGGTAAAGGTGCCGTGACATTCTTAGTTCGGGTGAAGGAAGCGTTAGAAGATCCGCGTCGTCTTTTGCTTGACTTATAGGTTTTAATTGACAGGTGTTTGCTTCCTAAAAATCTAAGTTGATGATTTTGCAGCACTGTTTAAAGTTTATCAATTTGGTTTATTGATTTTCAAATGGATAGTGTTGTTGGGACACTCGAAAAATGTTTCTTGATTTTGATGTCTTTAATCGTCGTTTGAAATGATACAAAGAATTATGACAACCGAAAATACGATATAATGCCAGACAATGGCTATTGAAAAATATAGTTTTGAGGGGAATTACAATGGCAAGTTATGATGTAATTGTAATTGGTGCTGGCCCTGGCGGATATGTTTGTGCAATTAGGTGCGCGCAACTTGGTTTAAAGACAGCTTGTGTTGAAGGAAGAGAGGCACTTGGGGGCACCTGTTTAAATGTCGGTTGTATACCTTCAAAAGCTCTTTTGCATGCTACTCATATGCTTCATGAGGCAAATGATAATTTTGCTCGAATGGGTTTGATTGGCGCAGTCCCATCTGTAGATTGGGACGCAATGCTTGCTTATAAGGACAATACAATTGACCAAAACACTAAAGGCATAGAATTTCTCTTTAAAAAAAATAATATTGATTGGTTAAAAGGCTGGGGAACAATTCAAAGTCAAAATCAAGTTAAGGTTGCGGACAAGGTCTACGAAACAAAGAACATCATAATCGCGAGTGGGTCGGAGCCATCAACTTTGCCTGGCTTAGAGATTGATGAGAAAATAGTTGTTAGCTCTACTGGGGCGCTTAGCTTAGAACGTATACCTGAGGAATTGGTTGTTATAGGGGCGGGGGTAATTGGATTAGAACTCGGTTCAGTATATAGTCGTTTAGGATCTAAGGTTACAATAATTGAGTATCTTGATAATATCATGCCTGGCATAGATAATGATGTCCAAAAGGAATTTCAAAAGATTTTGAAAAGTCAAGGTTTGCGGTTCCTGATGGGAACTTCGGTGCAAAAAGTTGAGATCATAGAGCAAAGGGCTAAAATTACTTATCAGAATCGGAAAAGCAATGAAGAACATCTGATGAACGCTGATGCGGTTCTTGTTGCGACTGGTCGTAAGCCGTTTACTGATGGGTTAGGACTTGATGCATTAGGTATAGACAAATCACCGGAAGGTCAGATTAAGGTTGGTTCTGATTGGCAAACGAAAATAATGGGGATTTATGCCATCGGTGATTGTGTTAAAGGCCCGATGCTGGCTCACAAGGCTGAAGATGAAGGAATGGCGGTTGCTGAGCAAGTGGTTGGTCAACACGGGCATGTGAATTATGGCGGTATTCCGAACGTCATTTATACTCATCCAGAAGTTGCAAGCGTGGGATTGACTGAAAGTGAACTTAAATCCCAAGGGCATTCATATAAAATAGGTAAGTTTAATTTCATGGGAAATGGAAGGGCAAAGGCTAATTTTGCTGCGAGCGGTTTTGTAAAATTATTAGCAGATAAAAAGACGGATCGAATCTTAGGATGCCATATTATTGGGCCGGCGGCTGGTGATTTAATTCATGAGGTTTGCGTTGCGATCGAATTTGGGGCATCGGCGGAAGATCTTGCTCTTACTTGCCATGCACATCCAACGTATTCAGAAGCTGTACGTGAAGCTGCATTAGCATGTGGGGATGGTGCAATTCACAGTTAAGGCGGTTTTGTGCTTCAAGCGATATTATTCATAAATAAATACTAATCTAATGGCGCAGATTATGCGCCGTTTGGGAAAGCCCAGTTTCATGAATAAGTTCATTGGATCGGGTTTCTACGATTTGTTCGAGTTTTGACATGAAGTTTTTTCTTGGTAAGTTTGGTGCGATTGGATCAAGAAATTCAACAATCGCAAGACCAGAGTTCATTCTTATTTTGTTTTTTGGCCAGAATAACCCAGCATTTGTTGCTACCGGAATGCATGGTTGTCCTAATTCCTCATACAGAATTGATATACCGACTTTGTAGGGTTTATATGTTTTTGGTGCTACACGCGTCCCTTGCGGATAAATAACGAGTTGTCCAGGTTCAGAAAATTCGAGAGCAACATCCTTTACCATTTTGGCAATTGCAACACCTTTTTTTCCGCGATTTACGGGAATGCATCCTAGTCGTTTTGCATAAAATCCGATGAATGGGGTCCATAGTAACTCACGTTTCATGATGAACTTTGCACGAGGGACGGCATTAAATATCATCAGTATATCCAGAAATGATTGATGTTTTGCAGCAATAATGACTTCGCCAGTTGGAATATTACCACGAATTTCGGATTGAAGTCCTAATATCCATCGGGCGGTCCATAGCACCCAGACGCAATATAACCTGCAGGCTATGATTGCTCCTTTGTGAGTCATTAGCGCGTAGGGGGCAAAGATTATTCCGAATATCGCCATTACGGCATAGACTTGAAATTGAAAGATAAGCGAAATGGACCATCGCAATATTGAATTCATTACAATAACGAAGTGAACCGGAAGTATGTTAGGAAAACAAGCTAATTGATGGTTGCGTTGGTGAAATTCTGGAGGATAATGAAAAAAACATTTGTAATGAATTTAAATCAAACTTTGTGTTAATTTGAAAATTGAATTAATGCATAAGCTAAATGAAATTTGTTTTCTTGTATGACTGTAGCAGACTTAGAAATCTAGAAGTGTCTTTTTGTCAGATTACCAAATAAGCTACTTAAAATCCATTGAATCATTTCATTTTTTGATTATCGGCGTAGAATTAGCCACCAGTCATATTGATTTAGTAAAGAATGAAACTTTTTCATTTGAAATGTTGGCAAATACTTAACACAAATCTTCAAAAAGTCAAAACGAGTTGATGAATACTGTTAATAATAACAAAACGTACAAGGACAATCACGAATTTCAGCCTCTTTCAATTGTTGAATCAGATGACAAGCCTTTTGTTAGACATGAATTATCACCAGAGGTAATTGGAATTTTGGAATCAGAAGCTGAAACTGAGATGCAACTTCGAAAAAAAGAACGCATTGACCAAATAGGTTTATCCAACACTTCGTTAAACACTCCCAAAAATAAGAAAATTTCTTTTGCCAATCAACACCCTATAGAAAAAGATGATCATTCTGCGAAGAAAAAATCATCATCTGTTTCACAATCTAGAAGAGGAGGTTTTGCATTTAGCTTTGTTTTGACGTTGTTGGTTTTTCTTTTTTTTGCGGTTCTCTATTCATCTCGCCAGTATATTTCCGATGCTGTTCCTGTATTAGAACCTATCTTCCGTCAGTTTGATCGTATTGTTGAAGATGCGCAATTATGGGTCAATATTAAATTGGGTTTTGGTGGATGAAAATAGACTGAGTTTTGGTATGCCAATAGCATAATAGAGTCATTGAAATCTATAGAAATAAGTGCAAGTTTCATATGAAGTTGTCGAAGAAATATAGTGCTTTATGTCGGTCAATAGTGTCGACTCAAAGCTAGATTGAACGAAGCGGTAGAGAATTGATCTTTGTCACTTCGGTTATCAGTGGAAAGTAGTTTGATTCTTCGGCGTCAATAAAGAATTAATACTGAACACGAACCTAAGAGCGGGATTTATGTCCAATAATGATCTGATTTTAGTAATATAAGCGTAATTAGTGTCCGTTAAAAAAACCCTATTTTTCTCAAATTTCAAGAGTTTACCATGCATAAAAGTATATTTTTCAACGTGTTAACTTAACCGAAATATGTGGATGTCTTTTCTTCAATTTAGCGAAGATTGACTGATTCAATAGAAATCTTATAAAAAATTAAAAAATTGTATAAAATATCGGAAATCTTCGCCAGAACAAACGCATCAGAAAAGTATATTTTTTCAACATTTTACCAGCAAATTTAGGTTTTTTTAATAGACACTAATTATGCTGAATTTTGGTTGGATGTGGGTGCTGCTTACTTATTGGTTACATGAAGGTCGCCTGTGACGCATTATAGCCCATATTCACTTAATGTGGGAAATAATGACAACGATATTCCTTTTTTAGCTGCAAAATTGATGAAAGAAAATTATCCTGAAATGACTTCAGTAAATTTTTGCAGGAATTTATCGTTTTGAAATTCAGGTTAGACATTTGAGGTTGAAGTATCAACTTCCAAACTTGGGAAGTGATGAATTATTGATTAGAATCTCTCTAGAAGTCTTTTTAAGTAATCCAATTCAATATCTGGTCGTTGACTCTCACCGGAACGTCGTCTGATTTCATCCAGCAATTCCTGTGCCCGATGACGTATGTTGTCGTCAAACAATAGATTCTCGTTAGTGCCTATGTTGCCATTTGAGCCGAAATTTCGTCCGAGAGGATCGCGGTTCAAGTCTTGCAAATTTGCACCTTCTGTTCCTTGGCCTGGTTGGCCTTGCTGCTGTCTTGAGAGCATTTCGCCAAGTGATCGCATCGCTTCGCGTAATGCTTCCATTGCTTCGGATTGTTGATCAATGGCTTCAGCAATATCGTCATTTCGTAGTGATTTTTCTGCTCCCTCCATTGCATTTTCCGCACGGTTTAGAGCGTTGCGCGCATCGTCGTTCTCAGTGGTTCCAGTTCCAGGTAATTGTCCTTTTTGCTGACCAAGTTGATTTCGTAACGCATTTTGACGATCGGCTAACCCCCTTTCCCCTAGTTCAGTATCTTGCCTCTGATCTTGTGTTGCAGATCCATTACCGTCGGGTCGCTCGTTGTTTCCTTGCCTTTGTTCGCCTTGGCCCTGACTTTGTGGAGAATCTGAGTTGAATTGCTGTTGAAGGTTGCGAAATGCTTGATCAGATAGACCTTGTTGTTGGCGTAAAGTCTTAGCGAGTCCTTCTAACGCCTGACCTTCGGGAGATTGACTGTTCTTACCCTGGCCTTGAGTAACGCGCATATTTTCCATCATTCGTTGAAGCTCTTCGAGTGCCTGTTGAGCTTCTGCCATACGGCCTTGTTCCATTAATTCTTGAATTCGATCCATCATTGCCTGTAAATCCGTCTGTGACATTTCTAAAAAATTTTCAGACATCTGCTGATTATTTTGATCAAAATCTCCATTTTCCCGGGCTTGTCGCGCTAACTGATTTAGGTAATCTTGAGTTGCTTTTCGTAATTCTTGCATCAATTCAGCAATTTCTTGATCGGAAGCGCCGTTACGCATAGCTTCGGATAAACGGTCCTGGGCTCGATGCAGGCGTTCAAGCGCATTTCCAAGATCACCTTCTTCAATTTGCAACGCGATGTCCCAAAGTGCTTCTGCAATCTTATCTTGCTGCTCGTGAGTTAATCCATTTTGAGTATGTGCTTCTAATTGTCGTAGAGTAACACGAAGGCGGAGGTATATTGTTTCTTTTGGAAAGATATCTTCTGGCTTGTTAGATAAAGCACGAAGTACTTGCGCAACGCGCACTGCATTGGCACGGGACCACAAAAGATCCCGACGCTGTTCAGCAATTGCCGCAGCTAGCGGGTCAAAGAAACGACGCGCTAAAAGATTTGTCAGATAAATGTCACTATCAGACTTGTTTTTGATGATATCGGAAACAGATAGTTGGACTTTGACCGGTAAATTAGCCCACGGATGACGCGTGAAATCCTCCGTAAGTGTTTCAATGAAATCTGATCGATCACCTGTAATTGGCATCGGTAATGCAACTGAAATAGGGTTGCGGGGTTCAGGATTAATACGCAATCCGTGCAGACGATTTACTTCATCAAGGTTAAGTGAAATGATCGCCTCGCCTTTTTCAATACCATAGTCGTCTTGGGCATCAAAAGGTAATGAAAATCGACCAAGAGTTCCAATGGATGTTGGCCCCAAGACTGTGATTTGAGGACGGGTGTCCTCTATCATTTGAATAGTCCAATGAAGTTCTTCAGAACTGTTGATTCGTAATTCGCCTGATTGATTAACCATAAAGCTCTGGGCTAAATCTGCTCCTGTAGAATTTTCCTGCGGTTGTCCTGATACGGTTTCTTCGAATAAATTTGTACCTGTGTTGGTATAAAATCGAAGAATAATTTGCGTACCTTGTGGAAGCGTTACGGTTTCCTCCTTTAATTCATTAAAATAAATAGTGGGTAATTTAGTATATCTTGGAGGTTCTGCCCAGGCTTCCCAAATTGGTCCGGTAACAGATGTTGTTTGAATAGTTTGCTTGATGTTAGGGAGTTGGTTTGAGCTATTTGAACCAAAAAAAATCGCAACGGTAAATGCCAGCAATGCCATATAGCGAACAGCAAACGGATCACGTGCTGAGATTTGCAGGTTAGGTTTAACCGCCTTAATACTTGATAAGCGTACAATCATGCGTCTCTTATGCTCAAGCCAGACTGAAACTGAATCTGAATCTTCAGTCCCTAGCGCTTGTTGATCCATCATTGTTTGTATTGGTCTGTCAGAAACGCTCGAATCCAATCTGTTGAGCGCATCTGATTGGTTTGGCCAGTGAAGTTTTTTGAAACCAATCACGAGTGCAAAAAGTGCAGCACATCCAAAGATACTGCCACTAATCCATATTATTTGCGGGGTAACAATGTTTGGGGAAACAAGCATTAATACGGCGCAGAAAAATAAGATAATTGAAATTAGTGGCCAAAACACCTGAAACAAGCGTTCAACGATCAATCCAAGATATGTTAGAATTAAAGGCAAAGAAATTTGCTTCATCATTTTGCCCTGTTCCTTAAAAAACTCTTATTTTACGTTTGCCGCAGTTAGTTTTATTTCAACCATTTGGGAATAATATCACGGTTTATCATGTCATCAAATGTAGGCCTAGCACGAATAATGGCAAATTGATCGCCGTTAACCATGACTTCCGGGATGAGTCTGCGCGAGTTGTATTCACTTGACATAACTGCACCATAAGCCCCAGCACTCCGAAAAGCAACAAGATCACCTGATATTAATGGGGGCATGAGACGCTGACGCGCAAAAGTGTCACCCGTTTCACATATTGGACCAACAATATCGATATGTGCAGTTTCATGTTCAGCAAGAGGTTCATTAATCGGGATAATATCATGCCAAGAGTCATACATAGCTGGCCTAATAAGGTCATTCATCGCGGCATCCAAAATCAAAAAGTTTCGTTCTTCCCCTGACTTAATATAAATGACTTTTGATACGAGAATAGCAGCATTACCGACAATCAAACGGCCAGGTTCAATTTCTATTTCACAGTCTAAATGCCCAACTGTTCGCTTAACTAACTCACCATATTTTGATGGTAATGGTGGAGTTTCGCTTAATGAATTATATGGAATTCCCAAACCACCGCCGAGATCAAGTCGTTCAATCTTGTGCCCGTCGTTACGTAGCACAGTAGTGAGGTCTGCAATTTTTTTATATGCTGTTTCAAAAGGTTCAAGCGTTGTCAATTGACTCCCTATATGAACATCAATTCCGATAACTTCTAAGTTTGGTAATTCAGTCGCAATAGCGTAAACCGCTCGTGCACGAGATATTGGAATTCCAAATTTATTTTCGGCCTTACCGGTTGAGATTTTTTCGTGAGTTTTGGCATCTACATCCGGGTTAATGCGAACTGTTATTGGAGCTGTTGTTTTCATTTCGACAGCTATTGATGACAAGAGTTTCATTTCCGTTTCGGACTCAATATTGAATTGGCGAATACCACCTGCCAATGCCATTTGAATTTCTTCTTTTGTTTTGCCAATTCCTGAGAAAACAATTTTATCTGGAGATACTCCTGCGGCTATTGCACGGGCATACTCTCCGCTTGAAACAACATCCATGCCAGCACCTTCCGCAACAAGTGTTTTTAGAATGGCTTGATTTGATGCAGCTTTCATCGCGTAGAATACACAATGTCTCAGCCCTGCTAACGCCTCATCAATTGTTCGATAATGATGTGTTAATGTAGCTGTTGAATACAGATAAAACGGTGTTCCGATCTCGTCAGCAATGGTCTCGACCGCTAATTTTTCTGCAAAGAGTTTCCCATCCTGGTATTTAAAGTGATCCATTTCCTGCAACTTTTCCCCGAGAGTTATGCAATATTGCATTTATGCGTATTTGAATTCCGTCAATTTTAAATTGTAACTTGTAAAAAATATTCGCTTATTGAACAAAATATCAGTTTATTTATGGCCATGAATATTAGGAGAGATGAGGCAATAAAATTGCTTTTCTTAAAGAAAGCGATTAATTCAAGAATAGAGGTATACTAGATTAACCGATCAATAAGTCCGAGAATATATTGAGAATCAATTTAATTTTGTTTGATAGGTACGTAAGAATAAGAATAAAGGTAACCCGCAGCTCACACCAATTCCAAACGTTGTTGGAATTGCCAGCAATTCAATCCAGTTTCGATGCCTTACGACCTCAAAAATTATGAATATTATGAGCGTAATGGCTGCAATCGTTAAATCCCATACAAGTCCACTTGATGCGCTATTGGTATGCCAAGCGTCAACCATTGACATGATATTATAGCCATTTTCATTGAACCATGAAATGAAATAGTACATCGGATGAATGGACCCCCAAAGGGCAAGTGTGAGATAAATTAAACGTAAACCGACTATTTTGATTTTTGATTTTTGATTTGCCATTTTGATATCACTTAAAATTTAGTCATTGACGAGAATGACGAATGACTTTCATGCCATTTCGTGCATCCCCAATGACGATGGCGTTGTTCTCGTTAATCTCAGGGGTTGTCCGCATTGGCGGGCCATTCGCACCACAAGAGGTGATAGCAAATAAAAGTAGAATAAATGGGATTAATTTAAGAATTTTATCCATCGTGATCAAGTTATCTTTATCGTTGGTTAATCTAAAGCCGCCTTGACGTATTTTCAAAAATGTCGTGTTTGAATGGCAAGACTTTAGTTCGATTAGGAATCCGCGCAGAGGTCTTTTACTAGTGAAAGAAATTAGTCAGAATGGGAAATTAGTTTCAAGAACTGTTGTCGAAAATAATTCATCTAATGTTATAACAACTCACCTCTTTCATTAGAAGGCTTTTCGTAGTGTTTCTTTCCAAAAATTATGATCGACCCGTGCCACAAGTTATTAAGTGGAATTAAGGGCATCACAATGTAATATCAGCACCAAAGTCGTAGGAAAAATTCGACCATTGTAGGGTAAGTTCCTGCAAAAAGGTACAAAGTGTGATATAGGATATGCAAAGAAAACCTAATCTATTCTTTGTCCTGGTGGAGCGTGTGTTACGACTTTTGGGTTTTATCCTTTACACAATCGAACACCGCTCTAAATCAAGCAGAACACCAATGCGCCGTATGTTGATCAGCGTTGGAGACATAGGCATATCCGATACGCATGACCATGTGTTCTGAAGCCCCTTTTTTCAGATCCTGCAAGAATAGGAATTTCAGAACAAGGAAATGCTTGTTATTCCCGGACGATGTCGGGGAGCGGCATCTTCCAGTCATCCTATTCCTCAAACCTTAGAACATTTCCAACAAGGATCTCGTCCATAGCATAGACCCATATCCACCTTCTTAGTAAACATGATTTCACCGAGGAAAAGCTCCAAGATAGCGTTGACATTCTTCCTTGACAATCAATCCTTTGAAAACGGGCTAATTTTGGGAGATTCAAAACCTAGTAAAACCCTTGTGCAATGGATAAAATCCAAATTCTTATGTCACACTTTAATTCTTTTGTTGGAATTTGCCCAATTGTAACCATTCAGATATTAATTAGTGTCTGCAAAAAACCCTCAATTCTCTGGTAAAACATTGAAAAAACCAACTTTTCTGGTGCGTTTTTGCTGGTGAAGATTCGCTATGTAGGGTACAATTTTGTCATTATCACACATGATTTGTATCAAATCCGCAAATCTTCGCCCGATTTCGATGCTGTAAACACCGAGGACATCTTTATGCGAAAGACCTTTGATCCGCACCCCCCCCCCTCAATAGCATTAACTTAATTTTTCCGGGATATTAACTTAAGCAAGGCCCTCAAAGAGGGTTCGTCAGGCGAGGATCAGGAGGGTTTAGGTGGTTTTCATTTGCCAATTGATTTCTGGGAGAACCGATGAGAGGAATGGTTGGTTCGATCCGGTTGCATGCAGTCGGCGATGTGGGTCATGGCGGTACGCACGTAGGTGGCACAGCTCTTTATGAAGCGGAGCATCATCTCTTCGACACCGTTATAGAAACTACACAGAGGGCGTTCTTCTGGTTGGCCCGAAGATCGCCGCGTTTTTTTCGGTGATTTGATCCGTTGATCACTGTTTCGCAGTCGTTAGTCATGAGCTGCGCGAGGACGATAAGTTCCTGCTGGACGCTTCGCAGGCTCTTGGCGTGGGAGGCGTTTAGGGCGAGGGTCTGTTGAATGGTTTTGTCGAGTTCTTCAATCGATCAGCGCTAAGGGTGGAGATCGGCAAGAGGTGTGGTTCTCATATGGTGTGGGAGCACTCTACCACATTCCCAACAAAATCAAATAGCAGCGGCGAAAAAGGCCGAATAGGGAAAAATGTAGATCGATCGGACGACGTTTCGCAAAATCAGGTGAATCTTGCGTGATGAGCAAAATTCGACAAATAATTATCGTGTCATATCAATGGTTTACAAAATTCGCCTCACACCATATGAGAACCACACCCTCGGCAAAAGCGGTGCCAGGATAGCGTGTTTCATTAAGAAGTGTGGTGAGCAGGATCCCGTCGGAGTTGGGGGCTTTGACGATCCGGACGGACAATAGCATTAAGTTAAGAAATTTTCATTAAGTTAAGCAGCGATAGGTTTACGGCCTCAAAAGGGCCATTTTTACAAATTGAGCTGACTTTTGTTATCAGTTGTTTCCGTGCGGCCTTTTCTTTCTCCTCACGGCATCGAC
>JAPORV010000475.1 GCA_026710055.1 Aestuariivita sp. | reverse complement strand
ACGCCCGCCGACGGCGCTCCTGCGCGGTACGCTCCGCTTGCTTGAAACGATACCCCCGATCACCGCTGTTGCGTCGCACTTCCCGCGCAATCGTCGTGTGACTCCGGTTCACTTCCCGCGCAATCGCTCGTAGAGAATAACCTCTTGCCTTCAAGACGCCAATCTGGCATCGTTCTTCGCAAGTCAGGTGGTGGTAGCCGCTGGGCATCAGAATCTCCTTTTTTTAAATCTTCAGAGATTCATACTGCCTCCTGACGAAAACACAACATTTATGAAACCCATATCCTCAAACTACCATATGAAGCCTGGTGCACTTCACAGTTGAACGGGCGTGGCCATAAATTTCCTTGAAAAACGAAAAGCGCTTCGTGCCTGCTCGGAATTCGGCAGGGCTTGCATCATATGCTTGGCAATCCTTTGAAGTTTTATGCGCTCCTTCAATCAATTTTTGTGGGGACCGGGGCTTTGAGACGCGAATCATGGTCGTTAACCTGTCTTTTTGAGCACCTCCGCAGCACGATGAATGATCGCCATAGCATCGTTACCTGCCAGGGATTCTGCTGTGGGGAGTTGTCCTGCTTGTGCATCCAAGTCCTCAAGCTCTTGCTGTTCCTTCGTTGTCAGATGCCTCTTTTCCAAAAGCACGCTGCGCCGTTGGAATAACTTTTCAACCTCGGGAGGGCGCGCTGATTCTAATCCAAAAAGATCACTAGTTATCACCTGATCCAACCGCCATTCTCTAATAATGGCTGGATCGTTTAAAATTTCCGCATGATCTTGCTGCTTCTGCAAGACAGCGAGGTTTCCGCCAAGCGAACTCTGGGCCATCAGTGGGCTATGTGCAGTCACTATAAATTGGGCGTTTGGAAAGTGCTTAATCAGGTGTTCACGAATGGCACGCTGCCAGCGTGGATGCAAATGAAGGTCTATCTCGTCCACAATCACTATAGCTGGCTCTTTCAGAGGATCCTGACTGTCTGGATATCGATCGAGCAATTGCCACGCAATATCAAGTGTCCAAGCAAAGACAGTTTGATACCCCAAGCTTAGTCTGGAAAGTGGTACTTTGCCGTAATCGGTTGCTACCCAGATACCCTTTCTTTCGTTGGTAGAAGCGGAAACGGGCGGGCCCAGTATCTCAATATTTTGGTGATGAACAACGTCTGGGAGCATCTCCACGAGCATACGTTTTAAACTCAATAAACGTCTTTTTGCTTGTTGATCGTGTTTCAGACAACCGAATTCAAGTCTATATAGTAAGTCTTCTGCATCGGAGAGTGCAGACTCTACTTTGAAAAGAGACTCTACCAGTCCGGTTGCAATGGCCTTATTCAAACCAGAGGTATTAGGGTGTCGCCCTGCGCCGTAAGCTAGCACGAGCGGCTCCTCTACATTTGGCGGCGATGTGCCAGCACGCTTGAAGTCAGCTAGTCGACCGTCTTTACGAGTAATGAAAAGTTCAGTGGATATAGTGTCCCTACAGTGCTCTCTATTTCCTGTAAGTGGCACTCCGTACGATAGCTCGGCCTTCAGTTTCGCTACTGTGTTGGGTCCTGACCGAGTATATGCATCCAAGACGTCATTGTCTTCTTCGCTCGCAAATTCTGGTTCGACAGAATTGGGGGTCGGTCCACTGGTTTCATTCGAAAACTCGTTGACTACCGGTCGCATTCGGGCAATGCATTGGAGAAGAGTTGTCTTGCCCACTCCGTTATCACCGACAATTAGTGTCCACTGAGCAGGCCGACCCTCACCATCGTTAAGGATCAACTCCTGAGATCCACTGAAGGAGCGAATGTTCTCCAGCACCAACTTTGTGAAATAAACGGAGCGGATAGATCGTGCTGGCACTGGCTACCTCTTACTTATATTTTAATTAAAAATTACTAAATATCATATATCTGTAGCAACACGCAAACATAATCAGCAATTCCCTTTAATTTTTTTATTCAATCATTTCAATTGCTGACAAAAATCGATAGAAAAATTCTTCGGTGACTTTTGAGTTGAATATGTTAGAATGTTCGCAACAATCATCAACATCGAGCAGGTTCATGAAACAGTCTTTCCGAAAATATCTATCAATG
>JAPORV010000433.1 GCA_026710055.1 Aestuariivita sp. | reverse complement strand
AATTGAGTGGATATTCTGCTGTTTTGGGCGTGTCGTCCATTGCTAGCACATGAGTCGCGTAGGACTGGAGAGACTGAATGATGGTGAGGATTCTACCTGCTGCTTTTGCAAGAGCGAACTGATATTTGTCGTCTCCTGTAAATGAGGCACTCACCCCCATCGCGGACAAGACGTCACGCGGATAAAGAGCACTCTCTACTTCATCCACTAAGAGCAAAAAAGTCTTGGAAACCCTCGTGGCTGAGCGCGTAATATCTTCCGTGCTGAGTTCAAATTCACCGTAGCCTGCTTGATGATCGCGGTGCGAATCTCCATTCAGCGATTCAATCCGTGCTGCAAGCGCGCTCCAGTCGCTTTTGCTTACATCCTCTGGTCGTTGCGATTGCATTTGATGCGCTAATCGCTCAATATTGTGAGTGCGTGCAGGAGTTACTTTGCGGCGCTTTAGCATGATTTTGACGAGATGCTCCGCGGCCATTTGCGAATTGTTAATAAACGAACGACACTGCACCCCCACATAGTCATAAAAATGAATCTGCTTGTAGCGTTTGATTTTAGTTATCGCTTCATCTATATGATCTAAACTTTGCGTAACGCTTGATCCCCAGTCGATCGGATTAATGAGGGCGGGTGTAGCGGGATCATTTGGTGTCATTGTCCAGTCTCCAATGAGAGGGTGTCCATCCTGGGCAATTTGTTGCGCGATGCGCCCAAAAGCACACCGGTCCTGCGCAATGATATCAGGTGTGAGTGTGAGAACATCGAGATTAGTATAACCCTCGAAGGGAGCAGGGGGCGGCGTAACCTTTGAATGGATAATGCGTTCAATCTTTGGGTCATCCACGACAACCGCAATGTCCCAATCACTGTCGGGACGGGCGGCGCCGCGCGCTCGTGAACCAAAGAGCAAGATGGCATGCACATGCGGCCACGTTTCATAGGCTTGTTGACAAAGTGCGGTGAGATGCTGGCGAGAGGTGATTTGTGGCATATGTATGCTCTATTAAAATCGCTGTGTGGGGCGTTATACGGGTAATCCTTTAGCAAAGAGAAAGAGAAAAGTCAATGTGCCCGCCCGGACAGTGACTGGGACATTGTTAGGAATCAAAAGGCGATGGAGCCTTAGTCGTCGATGCATCCATTTCAAAGGGATTGGTGTCATCATGACCTTCTCTCGATATCAAAGTCGTTAATCGCGCCGTCATTTGCGGAGAAATGATCGTCTCTATAGGGCTGAGTAAGCTGAGAAACGACCGTACCGGCTCAATAGGTGCTGTGCGAAATGTCTTTGGCGTATCCGCGAGGTTATGCACAGCGCGCGCCTGTGAGACAATACGCACGCAATTCGCACAGACATCATCGGCATTCATGCGCATCAAAGCTTGATAAGAATCATCTCCTATAATTGTGGCACTCACCCCCATCGCGGAAGAGACGTCACGCGGATAAAGAACACTCTCCACTTCATCTACTAAGAGCAAAAAGGTCTTGGAAACCCTCGTGGCTGAGCGCATAATATCTTCCGTGCTGAGTTCAAATTCACCGTAGCCTACTTGATGATCACGGTGCGAATGCCCGTTCAACGCTTCAATCCGGACAGCTAGCGCGCTCCAATCGCTTTTGCTTACATCATCTGGTCGTTGCAATCGCATTTGATGCGCTAATCGCTCAATATTGTGAGTGCGCGCAGGGGTCACTTTACGGCGCTTTAGCATGATTTTGACGAGATGCTCTGCCGCCATTTGCGAATTGTCAATAAAGAAGCCGCAATAGGCCCCCAAATATTCATAGGATTGCCCCTGTTTGTACGTCTCAATTTCTTGGAACACCATCTTTATTTTATTTAAATTTTTCGTCATTTCCAATCCCCATTCGCGAGGGTCAATGAGGGCTGATGTCGCAGGGTCATTTGGTGTCATCGTCCAGTCTCCCATGATCGGGTGACCATCCTGGGCAATTTGTTTCGCGATGCGCCCAAAGGCACCCCGATCCTGGGCGCCCGTTCAACTGTGAAGTGCACCAGGCTTCATATGGTGGTTTGAGGATATGGGTTTCATAAATGTTGTGTTTTCGTCAGGAGGCAGTATGAAT
>JAPORV010000461.1 GCA_026710055.1 Aestuariivita sp. | reverse complement strand
ATCGCAAAAACAATGAAATTTGATGAATTTTTCGAAAATTTTGTTAAAGATGGGACAGGGATACCCGCAGGAAATGATCCTTCTACCCATTTTTTGACCCCATCCTGCAGCCAATGGCATTTCATTAGACTTATGGCGTATTGGCGTGATTTTTAATTCCTCACGGCATGATGTTATGGCCGATTATTTGTTTTAAAAAGTAGTGAACATCATCATATGCTCATGTCATATAAACTCCACCATCAACCCTTTTACGCAGGGGAGACCCATGAATCCTCAGATGATGGCCCTCACGTCGACAACCTTCCTCGGCCGCCGCTTCACGCGGCAGCAGATTGCGGATGTCTGGGACCGTCGCCCTGTTCCCGAACGACAGCCGTCGCGCGTGAGCTCTGACGATTTGCGAGCATCTGAACGGGACGACCCCGAAAGGAGCGTATCGGCTGGCCGCAGGCTGACGGTTCCTCAAACATTGAAAAGCGCAAGGCATTCTCCCCTTGCTAGCACTGCGTCAAGAGACAGCTGACAGGCCAAAGCCTTTTGTCATGTGCGAGCCTCGGACCCACAGCTCGCGATCAGGGGTACGCTGTCGGCTCTCACCCCGTTACGATGGGACGAAGCTCGGGCACTCGATGAGGTTGATCTGTGGAAGACGCTTGTAAAGCGCTGTCATTATCTTAAATGCCTGTGTCCTTTGGGTCCGTCCCTTCGGTGGTGTGTTCGGGACCGAGACGGTCGTATCCTCGCGGCCTTGTTGTTTGAGACCGCAGCGCGATGACGGGATGGTATGGAGCCGAGCGTAACGGGAGCGCCACGTACATCTTGCGCTGTCGAACAGCCGCTTTTGATCCTGCCGTGAGTGCAGGTCACCCATCTGGCGTCCAAGGTGCTCTGTATAGCCCATCGGGAACTCCCCGACCTGTGCGAGACCTTCGTCGACCCCACACAGTTTGACGGTGCCTGTGACAAAGCCGCTCATGGGCAGCGCATCGGGTAACAGCCGGGCGGGGAAAGACCAAGCCAGCAAAAGACATCACTGTTAAACCGTTTGACCCGAACTTCTAGACCTTTCTCAAAAGGGGAGAAAAAGCCCCTCTCAACGCGCAACCGTCAACAAGCAAAACGAACAGCGCTGCGGGAAGATCCCCCCTTTACCGCCCTATGGTCGCGCATGATCAATGCCGCCACACGGATGGCCCATCACCACCTTGATCGTCATGCTCTTTACCTTCCGTCTCGTCCTCTCCGGCGGACGTCATGGCGATACAACCGTAGTGGCTGATGCTTAAGGGAGCCATGCCAGCGTCTCAGCGTGCCCTGACCGCCTCCGCCATCGTCAAAGCCCGCGCGCGGGCGCATGAAGATATCTTCCGTGACTTTCATCGTGACATCCGCGCCCATGATATCCATCATCCCACCTGGCACGGACACCGCGCCTTTGCCACGGGTGACAGCACGCTGAACCTCCCCCGCACACTGTTGAATCAAGGCACCCCGCTCCCGAACGAAAACGCCTCTTATCCACAAAGGGTATGATCCTGTCTCAATCGGCTCACCAATCACATGCTCTTTGACGTCGTCTTGACCGCCAACTTCAATGAACGTACCGCAGCTCAGCAGCATCTCCACGCCCTCTCACCCGGCGATGTCGTGGTCTTTGATCGCGGTTCCTTCTCCTCTACACTCCTGACCGTCCTGCACCAGCGCAACATCCATCCGGTGTTCCGCATCCCCCAGAGTTCTGTCACCGCCTTCCGCGAGGGAGACCGGGACGATGTCCACCTGAACCTCATGCCGCCAACGGACGCCCTCCGCAACATGCAGGCCAACGGCATCACGTCGCCCAAGCGCCCCATCCCTTTCAACGCTCTCGTTGACCTCTATCACGGACGCTGATCCATCGAAGAACGCTATAAAACCCTCAAACACACCACCACCCTTGAACACGTCCACAGCAAAAGCGAACGCGGCGTACGCCAGGAACTCTATGCTCACTTCAATCTCGTCGCCATGACACAGTTGTTCACCAACCAGGGAGATCTCTCTCCCCCATGAACCCGTCACAGACCCTACCCCACACACCCAGATAAACGTCACCAACGTCACCAACGCCCTCACCGTCATGGCAACGAAACCTCAAAGAGGTCATCCTCACACAGGCCCACACACTCGCCACCACCCTCAGCCGTGTACTCAACGCCATCCCGCGTATTCAGGCCACTATACGACCCCATCGCTCCTCTGAACGGCGCTCCCGCAAAACCGCCAGCAAGTGGAAACGCTCACAATCCACACCAGAGGCACAGCGCACATCACAACGTCAATCAAACGACAGCCACTTCAAAAAAATAGACAGCCTTTTATCAGGAAGAGTATGTCCTCTTAAGGAAATGACAGTGATTCCTTAAAGAAATGCCATTGGATGTACAATTCCCCGACAAAACAATCATTCTGGTTATGGATAACCTCAACATTCATAAACTCTCAACCCTCTATGAGCGTTTTGAACCGGCGGAGGCGAAGCGAAACGCGGCTCCTAGCTGAACATCGCTGAAATTGAGATCAATGTGCTCACGCGGCAATGCCTTGCGCGACGCATTCCTGACTGAGACGATGATTCGGGAAGCACGTACCTGGCAGGATCACTGCAACGTCGCCCAACACTCCGTCAACTGGCGGTTCACAACCGACGGTGCCCACATCACACTAAAGTCCCTCTACCCATCAATACAATAAAGCTAATATACTAGGCGACGTGTAATTATTTGCACAAACTTACACAAGTCTAAACTGAAGCTTCATAAATTTTATCAATGCGGCTTTTCAATATTGCATTAAACTGACTATCACTCATTTGCTTGGTTAATCCTTCAGTTAACCCGCGAGAAAAACTTGCAATCATCCTTGGGTTTTTTTTCAAAAGACTACATGCATCGTCTGTCGAGTAACCACCTGATAAAGCCGCAATCCGTAGCACATGAGAATCGTTTGCTAAATCGAAGTATAATCCATTCCTGGTTGGAAGTGTTAACTTCAGCATAATGGGTGGACCATCACCTAATTTACTAATCTGCGTTTCCAACTCTTGTAATAGCATAATCTCGGCATCAAATTTATCAGATATCTTAATATTTACTTCTGGCTCAATAATTGGAATCAGTCCAGTATCACGAATATAATTTGCAATTTCAAATTGCTGCAATACAACCTGTCTAATGCCATCAAGATTTGCTGAGTGAATTACAGACCGCATTTTCGTACCAAAAATCCCAACGCTTCTTGCCTTTTCTAACGTATCACCCAATTTAGGAATTTCGCGCATTACTTGAACGTCCTGCGCGATTTCAGTCAATCCCTTATCTATTTTTAAAAAAGATATCATGCCAAGTGATTCAGTTAGATATTGCGGAACAATTACGTTACCAATTTGTTCATCCAATGTGCGCTCAAAGAGAATGACCCCCAGTATTTTTTCCCTCATAAATACCGGCGACAGAATAATGCGAGCGCGCATCTTCTGCATCTCAGCAAACATTTCTTGCTCGTCTTTATATTGATTTTCTTCAATACCATATTGACGTAGAGCTTTCGGTGTTGACCCACCACTTTGATCAAGTGCTGCAATAAACCCAGAACCCCCACCCATTCGATTTAATTTCCATTCATCAAGTACCATTGACATTACGATCCAATTTTAAAATTTGATTATAAAGAGCAAGACTTTGGAATATAGTGAACCAACATCTTCAACGTTCCAAAATCCCGCATAACCTCTACTATACTTCTAAATGACTCAAAATCTAAACGAATGAGGCTTATATACTTAAATCCACAAACACTATATGTAGTGCTTTATATTAAGAAATTTGCTTATCACATTCTATACATAGTAATACGCATATTTAAGTATATAAGCCCCAAACAAATATAACCCGCGTCAACCCCATCAACAGATCGTTAAAGTCATTCTGTGTTGCAAGGTTGCTTCTCTCAACCTAAATTTGCCAATCCCGGAAATGTCTCCAGGAGCCACCACGAAAAATCTGAAAATTGTCCAGTAAGCATGAATAACCCAACTGTCCAAAGCAAAAGACCCATTGTTTTTTCCAACTGATCCGAATATTGCCGAACAACTAGCAATAGACGTTTTGACCTTGAGAAAAAGGTTGCGACCATCAGGAATGGTAATCCAAAACCTATTGCATAAGAAGCAAGTAGTGCTGTACCTCTTATTGAATTCGCTTCAGTTGCGGCTAAAGATAAAATTGCACCAAGAATAGGGCCGATACAAGGTGTCCAACCAAATGCAAATGCCAAACCCAGCAAATAGGCACCAAAAGCTGATCCACCGCGGTCCCCCACATCAATACGAAACTCTCTGTCAAGAAAACCAATCCGATAAATTCCAATAAAATGGACGCCAAAAAACATGATAGCTACTCCGGCAGTACCGACAAACCACTGTTGATTTACCAAAAAAAACTGCCCAAGTATTGATACCGTGAAACCCAACAATAAAAAAATTGTAGATAACCCGAGAACAAAAAATAACGCCGCATATATCGCTTTGCGACGAGTCAGGTGATCTTCTTCAATTTCTGATATAGAAACACCGCTCATATACGCCAAATATGGCGGTACAATTGGCAAAACACATGGGCTAAAAAAACTGATAACACCTGCACTCAATGCAACAAATAGCGCAGGAACAAGTGCTGCATCAAAAATATCAATACCGAACATGGTAACGCCTTGAAAAAAGAAAAGTAGTAACCGAAAAATAGTATGACAAAACGTTTGTAGACTTTCAGCAAGTTTTTTCTAGAATTAAGAAATGAACACTATTTCACATTTTCTTGATGCTACAGGATTACTTTGTCCATTGCCTGTTCTCAAACTGCGCAAATACCTCAAGAGCATGCATATAGGAGAAGTCATTGAAATTTTAGCAGACGACCCCGCCGCAGTCATTGATATACCACACTATTGTTCAGAAACTAAGCAAGAATTAATTTCGGCAACTAACGAAAACAATACTCAGATTTATCTTATCCGCAAAATTCGTTGAATTCGTTCAAATCAAAATATGCCAAAAACTTCACTCTTCCTTTACAATACCTAAATTCCAACACTATCCAGTATAAAAAGAACACATATAAGAATATCTTGATCCTAAAGAACTAAAATAACGCAATTTACTATTCCTTGTAAGATAAGTTCTCAAACTTACCTTTCGTTACACTTACCTTTTTATTACCCTTTCGTTTTTTTAGTAGTTGTTGCGCGTTTGCGTAGCTTTTTTTCTGGTGCTTTCTTAAGTGAATTTTGATCTAACGTATCTTCGTCATCCGCCCTTTGTTTCATTTCTGAAGTTTCTTTGTCTTCTATGGCCTGAGGGGTGATATCGCCAACTTCCAATGATTTGGTTTGGCTTTGTGAATCTCTCTTGGCGGATGAACTGTGCGTGCTGCCTTTGCGCTTTCTTTTTGGTTTCTGAGTTTCTTTCGTTTGATCAGGTGATGTCGATTCGATTATGTTTTCCTCTTGTTCCTTATCGAAATTCTGCTCGCTATCAGTATTTTTTTCAGATGATTCTCCTTCACTACTGTTCATAGAATCGTTCAACGTTGCAGCACTCAAATCATTTTCTTCACCTTTGCGACCTCGAACTCTTCGACGTCTACGGCGACGTCGTTTAGGTGTGACATCCCCCTCACCTGACTGTATCTCTTCACCTGACTGAATATCTAACGCCGAATCAACTTCATCCATTATCGAACTTTCAACAGAAATGATCGTCTTGACATTATTATTCAGTGACTCATCTTTAAACTTTAACTTTTCAATTGTATAATCGTTGTTTAATAATTGGGAGTCACCATGCACATGAATAGAAATATCATACTGAGTCTCAAGTTGAGAAATATATTCACGCTTTTGATTTAGTAAAAAATTTGCAGCATTAACCGGACATTTAATGTAAAATTCTTTCACTTTTTGTCTGGCAATTTCTTCGCTCACACGACGTAATATACTAAGAGCTAAATGATCATCTACCTTTACTAATCCAGTACCATTACAGTAAGGACATGGTTTAGTGACCATTTCCAGCATTCCTGGATTAAGTCTTTGACGACTCATTTCCAATAATCCAAAACCAGAAATTCGGCCAACCTGAATTCGTGATCGATCTTTTTTTAACTTTTCCTTGAACCGTTTTTCGACCGACAAATTATGATCGCGATCACTCATATCAATAAAATCAATGACAATAAGCCCTGCTAAATCTCGCAATCTTAGCTGTCTTGCAACTTCATCAGCAGCTTCAAGATTCGTTTTCAAAGCTGTCCCTTCAATAGAAGCTTCGCGGGTTGACTTGCCAGAATTTACATCAATTACTACTAAAGCTTCAGTAATTTCCAAAACAATATAGCCACCAGACTTTAACTGAACAACTGGATTTAGCATTCCATTTAGAAAACTCTCAACTTGATATCGCGCAAATAATGGTAAGCTATCCTCATATTTTTTGACTTTTTTTGTATGTGAAGGAACAATCATTTTCATGAAGTCCTTAGCGACGCGATATCCTGACTCACCTTCAACAAGCACTTCATCAATTTCACGGCTATATAAGTCGCGAATCGTGCGTTTAATGAGATCGCCTTCTTCGTAAATCATTGCTGGAGAATTTGAGTTCAATGTTAAATGTCGAACCTGATTCCATAATCTTTGTAGATAATCATAATCTCGTTTGAGTTCAGCGCGCGTTCGCTTCGCGCCAGCCGTACGAATGATAAGCCCAGCACCTAAAGGTACATTGATTTCTGCAGCAATCTGTTTGAGCTTCTTTCGATCAACAGAGTTTGATATTTTGCGTGAAATACCGCCTCCGCGGGCTGTATTGGGCATTAGCACACAATACCGCCCCGCCAAACTGATATAGGTGGTCAAAGCCGCGCCTTTATTACCACGTTCTTCTTTAATAACCTGCACCAATACAGGCCGGCGAACCCTGATAACTTCTTGGATTCTGTAGTTTCTTCGATTCAATTGACTTAACGAATGAAATTCCTCGCTCTCATCATCATTGGAAATTGATTCGATATGATCATCTTCATGAATTAAATTACGTATCTTATTTTGATTTTGACCGGCTTTATTGAATTCTATTTGCTTTTTTCGCTTATGACTTTCTAACCTCTTTACACTTGCATTATTCAATTCATCAAAATTCAACGGCTCGTTGAACTTGTCGTCATCTGATGATAAACTTTTACTATCAATCGTAGTTTCTATATCATCAGAGATAACGGATGAATTGATTTCTAATGGCTTACTTTCCTCAAAGTTACCTTTAGATTTTTTTGAACCGCGTGCGTTCTCATTTGGCTCTTCATCTTTTTGCGCACTTGCACGAGATGCAGCAGCATAAGCCAATTCCTCTCGCTGCAACGTCTTAATATCTTCAACAGGTAACTGATAATAATCAAAGTGAATCTCTGAGAACGGTAAGAAGCCATGCCGATTTCCACCATAATCAACAAACGCAGCTTGAAGCGATGGCTCCACACGCGTGATTGTTGCGAGATAAATATTGCCTGCTAACTGACGTTTACTCTCCGTCTCGAAATCAAACTCTTCAACGATATTTCCTTCAACCACCGCAATACGCGTTTCCTCTGCGTGGGTGGCATCAATAAGCATTTTTTTTGCCATTTTTCCCTTTTGCACAACCTAGACGCCGCTTCTTTCATTAAAGGTATCAGCAGCATTAAGTTATATCTTTTTTGAGGCGATAAGACAGCCAAGAACAAGCCAAAAGGAATTGCTTCCAGTTTTCTTTCTGCTAGTTTCATTTGCGTCATCGCGCTATTCTCATACACAGGCAACAGATAGCTGCACCTGCTCCTATTTCACTTTGGCAATAGATCGCACAAAGTAAGATTTTCCCGGAATCCGGGGACAAAATTAAGGTTGATTGATGGGTAGCAAAATTGCACAATACATACAATCAATGAATTCGATTGGACAAAATTAGTCCGCATTCACAGCTTACAAGTAGATCAAACTCTAGTCAAAGAGAAAATAACAAGCGGTAATGAAATATATGTTCACTCATATGCGAACAAATGATGAAAACCATTTCAATATCTTGGCAAATTCATGCGAAACATCTGGCTATTCAAGATCAATTACTAAACAAAACTCGTTACATTGATATTTGCAGTAAATCGAAGCATCTACCATCAAGTATAGTTAGACCTTTGAAGACCATACTTTGTCATTTTTTCATTTAAGGTACGCCTAGGCAAACATAATTCATCCATCACACCAACGATTGATCCTTTGTGACGCCGCATTGTATTCTCAATTAACATACTCTCAAACGCCTCTACTGATTCTTTCAGAGGTTTTCCTTGAATACCCAATGTTGGTTGAATTTCTTCATGATGAGTAAGAAGTAACGATGCAATCGTACCGTCCCCCCGACGCGATTGTAAAACCGCGCGCTCACTAAAATTAATCAGTTGACGCACATTTCCCGGCCATGGTGCATGAAGAATTTGTGACTCTTCGTGTGAGTTAATGGCAACTTGTTCACAACCGTACTCCTCAGCAAACTGTTCATTCAGTTTATTAAACATCAGAATTATATCTTCACCACGCTGTCGCAAAGGTGGAATCGTGAGGCGCTGCGCCGCTAACCGAAAAAACAAATCTGGTCTCATTAAATCTTGACAACTCGGCTGCTTTTCGTGCGTATTGCAAACCGCAATTATCCGCGTTTTTGCTAACATTCCATGTTTTTTTGTATGACCAAGTAGTCTCGCCTGGAGTTCATTACCAAGACATTCAATATCTTCAAGAATTAGTGTTCCTCCACGCACTTCATCAACGGCTGGCAATTGTGCATCTGCGTCCTTAATTGCTCCAAATAATCTTTCGGATAAAGACGATTGATTAAACGCAGAGCACTGGATTAATAAGAACTTTTTTGATGCACGACTTCCAACCGCATGCAAAGCATGAGCAACTAAGGTTTTTCCTGTACCAGTCTCTCCTTCAATAAGAACATTTCCATCCGCCTGCCCTAAGTCAAGAATATCTTCACGTAATTGTACCATTGCCGCAGAAGAGCCGAGAAATTTCTCTATCAATTGCGATTTGTCGGATAACTCATGCCTGAGCGCCCGATTATTCAAAGTAAGTCGTCGTGCATTTGTCGCCTTTAGCGTAAGTTCCAATAGTCGATCAGGATCAAATGGCTTCTCAAGGAAATCAAACGCGCCCAATTTAATCGCTTCTACAGCGAGCGGAACATCACCGTGTCCAGTCACCATAATCACTGGAAGTGATCTATCTAAGGTCTTTAGCTCCTTTAGAAGGCTAATGCCGTTCATCCCTGGCATTTTCAGATCTGAAATCACAATTCCTGGATAACCACTTCCGATATCTTCTAAAGCATCTTCTGCTCTTGGATAACTTTTGGTATCATAACCGCTCAAAACCAACCATTGGCTAATGGATTGACGAGTATCCTGTTCATCATCAATTATGGCAATTTTTATTGCTGGTGCCAACATTGTATTCATAACTATTTTCTCTAATCTATTGCGAAATTCAGATAGCTTCTTGAATAAAAAAATTAAATTTTATTCTAAATTCAAACCTATTTCCACCCATTTAAGGCGACAGATATTGCGATAACACAATTGACAAATCAAAGATCAAAATCAGTGCCCTCATCAAGAAGTCTCACACTCTCAAAGTATCAAATTAATGAAAGCGACTACTTGATGCAAAAAACACTACTAGAAAACTATCTTACGATGAGCACTCTAACTTACTGTTAAAGTAGCAAATTCAAAAAAGACAATTGTCACAATCATTAGATCAATGTTTGATACTTGAGGGCCAATTTTGACATCGACTTCGTTTACGCTTTGGAATCAGTCAATAATCATATACTCATTGACGATGGTGACATTGAACGAAAAAGTATTGCACCATCTGTGCCACCATGTGCATCGACTAAAGCGCGCTCTGGATGTGGCATCATCCCGAGTATTCGCCTATTTGGTGATAAAATCCCAGCAATATTTTCAAGAGATCCGTTTGGATTTTCTACATATCTGAATGCAATCCTTTCCTCATTTCGAAGTTCTGAAATGGTTTGACTATCTGCAAAATAATTTCCATCATGATGTGCTATCGGAAGATCAATGATATCGGTAAAAGAGTAACCACCCGTGTAGATAGAATTAACCGTATCAACTTTCAGTTGTACAGTTTTGCATATGTATTTTAATTCTGCATTCCGTAATAACACACCGGGCAAAAGGCCCGCTTCCGTTAATAATTGAAACCCATTACAAATCCCAATGATGTATCCACCTTGGTTTGCATAAGCTCTAATCGAACTACAAATTGTAGATTGCGCTGCAATCGCACCACATCGAAGATAGTCACCAAAAGAAAAACCGCCCGGTATACCCACTATATCTACGCTGGACGGAAGCGAAGTGTCTTTATGCCAAACCATTTCTACAGAGAAACCAGCTGTTTCAAACGCAATCTTTAGGTCCCGATCACAATTGGATCCAGGAAAAACAACAACCGCAGCTTTCACATTAATTATTCCATATCAATTGTATAAGACTCAATAATTGTATTTGCTAATAGGTCCTCGCACATTTGATCAATTCGATTTTTTTCGGTACCATCATCAACCTCCAAATCTATCACTTTTCCTTGTCGAACTCTCTTCACCTCATCAAAGCCGATGTTTTTTAGTGCATGTCGAACTGCCTCACCTTGAGGGTCCAGAACGTCTTTCTTGAGCATAATATGCACACGAACTTTCATTATCGGCTTTCTTCCTCCAATATCATTCTCCTTTAAAAGTAACCACGTAGTCGGTCTACGGTTAAGTTATTAAAGTTGGTTTGACTATAGTTTTCGAAGGTCTTTGCATAACCCCTAATCGATGAGCAATTTCGGTGTAAGCTTCCAGCAAAGATCCTAAATCTTGTCGAAAAACGTCTTTATCAAACTTTTCACCAGTCTCAATATCCCATAAACGACAACTATCTGGGCTAATTTCGTCAACGACAATCAATGCTTGAAAAGCGTCATCGCACACACGACCCACTTCAATCTTAAAGTCAACAAGCTGAATTCCCGCAGCATAAGTCACCCCAGATAAGAAATCATTCACTCTAAAAACAAGAAATTGTATTTCATCAAGCTCTTGTTGAGATGCCCACCCAAATGATGTAATATGCTCCTCATTCACTAATGGGTCGTTTAACTCATCACTCTTAAGGCAATACTCGATAACAGGGCGCGGCAATTTAGTCCCTTCGTCGAGTCCTAGACGAGAGCATATTGAACCAGCAGCAAAATTTCGTAAAATAATTTCAATAGGAATAATTTCACAGTAACGAACAAGTTGTTCGCGCATATTGAGACGTTTCAAAAAATGCGTTGGAATTCCAGCGCTATTTAATCCGGCCATAAAATACTCGCTCAACCTATTAGTCAGAACTCCCTTACCGTCAATGATCTCCTTTTTGTCGCCGTTGAATGCCGTAGTATCATCTTTAAAATACTGAACAATCGTTCCTGGTTCGGGACCTTCATACAAAACTTTTGCTTTACCTTCGTATAATTTTTTTCGCTTAGCCATCAACGACCCTTTACATACTCGACTTTCAATATCTATATGTGATACTATTAAATAATGTCGATTTACTTCGCAAGTATCATGACCTCTTTTTGCAATGTCACTATTTTTAATGATAATGAACCGGGCATTTAATTTCCTCAATGAAAGACTAAGAAATGACAACCTTTGACGATCGCAAAACTGGATTCGAAAATAAGTTTGCACATGATGCGCAATTACAATTCAAGGTTGAAGCACGTCGGAATAAACTTCTTGGACTTTGGGTGGCTGAACTATTAGGTAAGTCTGACGATGAAGCCGAAGATTATGCCAAAGAAGTCATTAAGGCAGATTTTGAGGAAGCCGGTGACGAAGATGTCTACAGAAAACTTGCAACTGATCTTGGTGAAAAAGCAAATGAAACAACCATTCGGTCAAAAATGGACGAAATGTTGACTCTTGCTAAATCTCAGGTTCTTTCGGAGAGCACTTAAAAAAACCGATATTGAAGTTGATTAATCAGTTGACTTGATACTGATTGAGATTCTTAAGTGATGTCCTCAATCCCGCTTGATGACCTGTGACCACGGATTGATCATCGCTTTTCACAAAGAACATTACAAGAATCTCTTTAGCGGTGATGGGGCGAGCAGTTAAGTTTTTTCAATCGCTCAGACCGGAGAAAAGAGCAATTTTTTATATTGGAACAATAATCCAGAGATAGGATTTTTGCTTTTTTTTGCATACAGCGTATCAAGATTAGAAGTTTCATTTGAGCCTACCGAACCCACCATCATAGTAAACCCAATCACCAGCACACCAATTCTCTTCATCGTTTTTCTAAGCAAGTTATTTCTTTATTTGAAATTTCTCTATCGCTTAGGACGATTTCGTGTCCACTGTTTCAGAGTATGGGCGTATATTTTCGGGCATATCTCGCAAACCTCATCAATTACCTCAATGGTATTTTATCCTATCTTGCAGGCATATTCAACAGAATTATCTTCTGGATTTTCCCACTTCCAATCATCATATTTCGCCTTTTTGAACACGAAGGCCATAGCAGGTGCTAGCAACAATACTCACCTCATGCTGCCTAATAATCACAAATATTATTACAACAAAGGGCGATTTAAGGTCAGAAAATTAGAGAAACCAGAAGCGAAACTGCTTATTCGGTGTTGATATACTGATCGGTGTCAGCCTTTTTCCCGAGTCTTTTGGTTTCCTGTAAAACTGCCGCCATCTCGGCAAGATAGCTATACCCTATCCCAAAAGATAGGCACACCAAGTGCGGGATCATGCTGACGATTGAGATATCCTTTCATTTGGGCGAGGATATTGGCGGGCGCGCCAGATTCGTTAGTTGAGGCAGGTTTTGGTGTGTGGCAAAATCATTGATGACTGCCATTTCGGCGGTTAAGAACAAGATCACAGGTTTAAGACCGAGTGTTGTTAAGGCGGTGAAGGGCAAGCGCGTGTTCTTGCCGCAGGCAGGTGACATGTGCAAGCGATTCGACCTGCATCAATTTGCCTGCGTCGGCGGTACAGCTCAATCACTTCAACCGCTGCATTATGATTGTCAATGGGCGAGACGGGTATACAGGAACTATTCCAGCTTGTCTGACCCGTCTGCGGGTACGGTGTCCTCTTCGAGATGAACGATCTAAAGCAAGAGAGATCTTCCCCAACACGTCTTGCCGATTGCGTCGCAACAGGCAGTGCGAGTAATCGCCATCGGACACCACAATGCGCGTCTCTCGCCCGGCGCCCCTGTTTTGCCTTTTGTCCCCTGCCGGTAACCTGCACTGATAAACGGAAAACCGTTAGGGTCACATGATGTTCCGCCGGGCGCTCACGAAAGCGCCCAAAACAGCTTCCGGTTCCCATGCGGACAAGAAGATGAAGATCACTCTCTTGAAGCCCGCGTATTTAGCACCATCGCCACCACCCCGAACGAGAGACTGCTTTGGGTCACCACATGGGTCGAGCGCGTTTGCAGCCCCCGTGTTCCCGCTGGGCTATGAAAATGATCGTTGCCTTGATCGCTTCATGCTGCAGTCAAAAAAGATGTCAGAATGCGCGGACCATCTGATCGACCAACGTCACAAGCCACGCCATAAGGCGCACATCGCCCCGTGGCGCCTTACCAAGCTCATGCCGTGCCCACCACGTACCCTCTCATCCCTCCCAAGCAGCCATCAGTTTGTAACCGCAAGAGATAAATTGACCCGCCCGATACAATAGGACGATAGCGGTCTCGGCCTGAACTGTGACCAACCTCAACCCAACCTACTGCACGATAACGTGCCCCTGTATGCTCAGAAAACTGGCGTTCATCCGTCAGTCGTACCCAAAAGCGAGATATACAGACCCCACGGTGTAACCGATCTGCCCGCCTTTGCGGGGGCCAGCCCATCCACGCCTCCCGTGCCTGTTGGGCACGGCGTCAATGACGCCAATCAAGTGCCGTTAACACCGAGAGATAGCGTTGGCGTGAACGCCCGCCTTTCGCATCCCAAAAGTAAAAGACAGAACACCTTGTCGCTGTCACCGACCACCGGCTGCTGAAGGTTTGTTTATTCAATAGCTGGCATAACCTTTTGAGATTGGCCGGCTGCCTTGACGTGGTACGATGGGTATCGGGGTCTACAGATGAACATCTCTTGCGCGCGCCGCTCGGGACTACGAGTGAGACCCTCGTATCGCACAAAGTAATTTCTTTATTCATCTCTTGACATAAGATCAAGTTGAAATTTATACATTGACCCGATAACTGTCAGAAATGATCGCAAACTCAGCCAAGCAAATTCCCTTTGTTGCAACACTATTTGCGATTAATAGGCAGGCTAACACACGGTCGCGCAATGCTAAGCTCTCTCGCCACTCGCGAAGCTACCGGCTGTGCTCTTCCGGCAGCTTGTTCACCCCCTTCTGACCATCAGGACAGTCAAACTCAATCCGGGGAAGATCCAAAGGAATGCCCTCGTCATTCACCACAAACATGCCGTGCAGACACAATCCAGGCGTGCGTGACGTATTGTTCTCGCCGGACAGACCCCCTAACCCTTTACAGCCATGATGCGGAGCAAGGGTGAAGTCACTCCCATTTTCTGTCAAAAGAACCGTGCGTTGTGCACGAATGCGTTTCATAATCCGCTCGCGATGGGCCGACAAAATCGCTCACGGCGTAAAGACATCCTCGTCAAGGATGTCCATCATCTGATAATAGCCTATGATCGCCGCCTCATCACTGCCCGCAGCACTCGCAAATGTCTTCGACGAGGCCATAGATTGTATCTTTATGCTTGTGATCCCCCGCTTTTTGAGCGCCCGATGAAGCGGAACCGCGCCAAACTCACTGTCTATCCATGGCGCTTTGGAAAATCCATCATTTGGACTGAGCTTGAAGGCGGGTGGGTTCGTTAGCACTTAACCCAGACCTTGCACATTCCAACCTGCGTCGGTAATCCCGACGGGTTCCGCTTGCGCGGATGTTCAACAATACCCAATATGTTGATTATTTGAGCCAATTTTGTCGAAAAATGGCTCCTAAGGGCTTACCTTCATGTCATGGTTGCTTAAATCTTATTTATTATATTTTTCCGCCATTATAGCCGAAAAAATCTCCTACCGACTTTTGCAACTGGCTTGTTTGACTATATCATTCGACAAAAAATTCAAAGCCAAAACATTAATCAATATATCATACAACAAATTCCAGTAATTCCGTCTGCATGGTTTCACGCGACAACTTTTGACAAAAAAACTGCCCGAGATATTGTGCCTGAAGCAGTACTTGAACTAACTTATATATGTTAATAACATAGAACTATTCGCGAAAAACGCAGGATATTTAGATCAATACGAAAAAACAAAGTCACCATTCCAATGGAATGATGGTAAACGCATTAAACTACGTTCAAAAATTGATGCAGTTTTTTCACTTTTATGGTATCACCAACCGTGAAAATATCCGATATATTTACTCAACCTTTTCACTTGTAGAACAAAATGAAAAAGCTAAATTCCACGGAGGATTTCGCTCCCGTAATACTTAGCCAACTTACATGATTGCATTCACAAGCGGAAATCCAGACGCAGTAATAGACACATAACTCATAACATTTGATGCTACTCAACACACCCATTTGACCTAATACAAAAACTTAACAATACCCTTCAAAAACATGACGATACGCAAAATCATTATTGATACAGATCCGGGACAAGACGACGCAATTGCCATTTTACTTGCAATTGCAAGTCCAGAGAATTTAGAAATCCTTGGAATTACTGCTGTAGCAGGCAACGTACCTCTATCCCAAACTCAGCATAATATTCGCGCTGTTTGTGAACTAGCTGGATTTGATGCTATCAATGTTTATGCTGGTTGTAATAAACCCATGTTACGAACATTAGCTACCGCAGAACATATTCATGGAAAAACGGGTTTAGGTGGAGCTGACTTACCATGTCCACAGATGCCGCTGCAAGACACTCACGGCGTTGATTATATTATTAATACTCTAAGAAAAGAACCTCAAGATACAGTTACATTATGCACTCTTGGTCCACTTACAAATATAGCTACGGCATTCACTCGAGCGCCTAGCGTTGTGAGACGAACTCAAGAAATTATCATGATGGGAGGTGCTTATTTTGAAGTTGGTAATGTAACACCAACTGCGGAGTTCAATATATTTGTAGATCCTGAGGCTGCTAAAATTGTTTTTAATTCTGGAATCCCTATTGTCATGTTGCCACTTGATGTAACCCACAAGGCTCTTGTAACCGAAAATCGACAAACAGCGATTCAAGCCTTAGAGACACCTGTAAGTAAAGTTGTTGCAAATTGGACAGGATTCTATGAAAGGTTTGACATAGAAAAGTATGGTTCACTCGGTGCACCACTGCACGATCCTTGTGTAATTGCATATCTAATTCAACCGAGCTTATTTTCCGGTCGATTTCTTAATGTTGAAATTGAAACACAATCCGACCTCACAATGGGAATGAGCGTTGCAGACTGGTGGGGTGTGACCAACCGCACGCCAAATACGAAATTCATTAGCGACTTGAATGATAATGACTTCTTTGATCTCCTTACAAAACGTCTTGCCCGACTCTGATCGATAATTATTTCTTGGCTATATAACTTTCATCAAGATTTTTATTTTCTGTCACAGCTCAAAGATATATTGATATTTTTTTGATGAGAGTACTTCCAAAATTTGATGCAACTATATTATCCACTCTATCAGATACGAAAATCTATCATGGGAAAAATACGGATAGAACCGTTATAATCGAGTGGCTCTTGATAGCCTAAATTTAATATAAATAGAGTCATTATCTTCATTAACATCAGGCGTGGAATGCACCGACATCTCTCTTTGATCTCCTTGAGGATGATGAAAATCTGAAATCCTATCCTTGTACACTGTGGTATATTCTGCGAAATTTTAACAACTCACGCCAGAAGAGTTTTCGTCTGATGTCGGTATTTGGGCGATCCTTTGGATGATAGGAAACGTCCCGCGTGAGGCACATATTTCAGATGCGGCGCTATTGCAATTTATAGGGAAAAGGTTACAAAATATGCGCAATCATCTATTCTTGAATAAGTTATTAGAAGAGTGTAGTTTAAATACAGTTAAACGAGATTTAACCGTACTTTAAGCAGCTCATATCGCTGACAACACACGAAAGGAAAATCCCCCATGGGAATAACTCTTGCACAACAGCTTTTAGACAGAGAAAAGCTGAAGCCTTCATTCAGCTTTTACGCCAACAATTTGATCATAGTCTGCTAAAATATATCAAAATTGCCCATAAGGCTTCTATCAAACAACTTGACCACTGATTGTCCATTGTTCTCACAGCCAAAACACTTAATGAACTTTTTAATATGAAGATGCTCACACGATGAAGTTGACCACCTTAATTCTTCGAAAAAATGATAGATTACTCCGAATCAATAATACTCTTATTCTTAGACCGCGTTTACCAAAAAATCCATGGATTCACAAAAATAAAATTGATTTTATTAACGCTGCCTAAAAACAATATAAATGATAAAACAACAAGTAGAACCCTTTGTTCAAAACCTTTAAATTCTATAAGCAAAAATCCACAAAAATTAAATTGCATCATTTAAATGACAACTTTGAATTAAATGCATATTCCATTTAATAACTCGTATGCCAGATTACCTTCAGCATTCTATCAAAGGGTCAATCCGACTCCCGTCAAGACGCCACACTTAATTGCATATAATTATCATTTAGCATCAATTTTAGGAATTAAAACAAGTGAGACGAGTGAATTAAATGAACTGTTTAGCGGAAATATAATTCCGAGTGGTGCTACTCCGCTAGCACAAATCTATGCTGGTCATCAGTTTGGACATTGGACGCCACAACTCGGAGATGGACGCGCTATCCTGCTTGGAGAAGTGGTCGGTACAGACGGCGTAAGACGGGACATTCAATTAAAGGGCACAGGTCGAACTGCCTTTTCAAGAACGGGTGATGGACGCGCTTGGTTAGGCCCAATTTTACGTGAGTTCATTGTGAGCGAAGCAATGCACGCTCTTGGCATACCAACCACGCGTGCGCTCGCCGTAGTTACAACATCTGAGCCAGTTTTTCGTGAAGAAGGTCCGCTTCCTGGTGCGATATTGACTCGCGTCGCAAGCAGCCATATACGAATTGGCACATTCCAAATTTTTGCAGCACGTAATGATATTAGGAATTTAAAAAAACTTACTGAATATACCATTTCACGCCACTATCCTGATGTCACGGGACCTTTAGGCCTCTTAAAAGCTGTTTGTAACTCGCAAGCAAAACTTATTGCGAATTGGATGTCTGTTGGTTTTATTCATGGCGTAATGAACACCGATAATTGTACAATCTCAGGAGAAACAATTGATTACGGTCCTTGCGCATTCATGGATGCATATGACCCAAACGCTCTTTATTCGTCAATTGACCAGTTCGGACGTTATGCCTATTCTAATCAACCCAATATCCTAACTTGGAATCTTGCTCAGTTAGCAACCGCACTCATTCTACAAATGAAAAAAAAGGAGAAAGCTGCAGAAGAAGCTATTGAAATCGTCAAACATACCACCGAGCTCTACCAATTAAACTGGAAGCAACTTTTTTTGAAAAAAATCGGTATCTCAACTCCAAAATACAACGACATAGAATTAGTTAACTCTTTACTTAAGCTGATGGCTGAAAATCAGTCAGATTTCACTAACACCTTCCGAGCATTATCATATGATAAACCCAACAAACAGTTTAAAAAAAAATCGGAAGCATTCAATAGATGGATAGAAAAGTGGAAAGCAAGATTATCTAACGAAAAAAATCCAAACACATTAATGCGTTCTACCAACCCAGCAATTATTCCCCGAAATCATCGCATTGAACAATTGATTTCAGCGGCTATTGATGGTGATTATTCTCAATTTAATCGACTGCACGAGGCCTTGAAGATGCCTTATGAAGAAAAAACGGACCTTACTGACTTGCAACGCCCACCAAAACCGGAAGAAGTTGTTCATGCGACATTCTGTGGAACTTAAACATTATAAAAATCACGCATAATTTAGGAGATTATATACCAGCAATTCCCGCTGAAATATTTTTTCTTTCATTTTCATATAGTTACGCAATTTTAAAAAATTATTTTTCGTAAAATTTCTGCACCAAAATTGAGATTTTAATGTTATTTTTGGAACATTTTTTTCTAGTTTTCTCAAAGACTTAGAGTTCAAATGACACTCGTTATTATTCACCCGAGTTAGCGGGAATCACTGATTATATACTGATATGGCAGCAATTCCCGCTAATTTTTTTTATTCAATTATTTCAATTGCTGACAAAAATCGATAGAAAAATTCTTCGGTGACTTTTGAGTTGAATATGTTAAAATATTCGCAACAATCATAAAAAGCGAGCAGATTCATGAAACAGTCTTTCCGAAAGTATCTAGTGTCTGTTAAAAAACCCCCTTTTCTGGCGACTGCCAAGAGAAAAATATGAATATTTTTCATCTCAATATC
>JAPORV010000189.1 GCA_026710055.1 Aestuariivita sp. | reverse complement strand
TTTTCTTTGTTGTTGAGTTTCCCGACTGATGGATATGCTACAATAAACATTCAGCCAGTTGAGAGTGCAAACGGCATTAGTGCGTGGCTTGTTGAAGATCACACAATTCCATTCATGGCGTTAGAGGTACGATTTCGTGGTGGTACATCTCTGGATATGCCTGAATCCCGTGGTGCCATTAACTTAATGACTAGCCTTCTTGATGAGGGTGCTGGTGAGCTTGACGCTCAAGCGTTTGCGCGAAAACTCGAGGAATTAGCGGCGATCATTTCGTTTGAAGCAACTGATGATGCGGTTTCAGTATCAGCAAAATTTCTATCAGAAAATCGTAATGAAGCTGTTGAATTACTAAAACTCGCATTGACCAAGCCACGTTTTTCTCCTGATGAAATTGATCGCGTTCGTGAAGCGGTACTTTCTGGTTTGCGTGCTGATCAAAGCGACCCAGATGTGATTGCAGCGAACGTTTTTGCGGAAATGGCATATGGCAATCACCCTTATGGAAGTTCTGGAATGGGAACGATCGAAAGCGTTTCTGCGATTACGCGTGATCAAATAGTTGCGTCGCATCGTTCTGTTTTCGCCCTTGATCGCGTTTTTGTTGGCGCAGTCGGTGATATCACAAAAGGGCAATTGCAGGAGCTCATTGATGTTTTACTATCTGATTTGCCATTGAAAGGTGGTCAGATGCCCGACACTGCTGAGGTAAATTTAGCAGGTGGCATAACGGTTGTGCCATTTGAAACTCCACAGTCCGTTGTGGTTTTCGGACAGGAGGGAATATTTCGTGATGATCCAGACTTCTTTCCCGCATATGTGATGAATCATATTCTAGGGGGTGGTGGGTTTGAAAGTCGTTTGATGAAAGAAGTGCGGGAAGAACGTGGGTTAACATATGGTGTTTATTCATATCTTCTTCCGAAGGATTTTGCTGCGGTTTACTTGGGTGGTGTTTCGTCTGCGAATGATCGTGTTGCAGAAGCGGTTTCGGTGATTCAATCTAATTGGAGGCGAATTGTCGAAAGTGGTGTTACTAGTGATGAGCTTGACGCAGCGAAGGTTTTTTTAACAGGTGCTTATCCGCTACGATTCGATGGGAATAGCCGCATTGCACGAATAATTGTAGGAATGCAAATGCAAAATTTAGGACTTGATTATGTCAGTGAACGTAATAACATGGTGAATGCTGTTACACTTGATGACGTTAATCGGGTTGCAAAGGAATTATTATCGCTAGAAAAATTGCATTTTGTCGTTGTCGGTCAACCTGAGGGTTTAGAGTCAACAGATCAGTAGATCTTTGGATTTTTGATGAGGTATTCAAGACATTTATTTATACTTTGCCCACCTAGCCGAATATCACTATAGGTTGGGGTCTCTAGACCGGCTGACATCATCAAGCCGATTGTTTTCCTGATCCAGAAGGACCAAGCATTGTCAAAAATTCACCTTTTGACATAAAAAGATTTAAGTCTTTCACCGTTATAGCTTTTGTAAGTGTTCGAACTCTACGAATGGAATTTTTTCGTTATTTTTTGTCGACATCGTATTCCTCGCTCTATTGACATTAATTTTGCTGCTCCGCAAAAATAAAGTTGGATAAGAAATACTATGCATGTTACCTCCCGTTGCATTCACGCTGTCCACGACAAAGTAACAATTCAATAATTTTTGGATAATAGTGTCTGTAAAAAAACCTAAAAATCAGTATTAAAACGCTGAATAAATTGACTCTTTTGTCACTTTTCTCTGGCGAAGATTGCGGGTATTTGGTACAATATCAGCAATTACACCCAAGATTTGCCCCAAATCAGCAAATCTTCGCCAGAATCTCTCGAAAGAAAGGTCACATTATGCGCACATCCTTCGCCATACAACCCCTTCTTGGCAATACCGCCACCCGTCAGCTCACCTTCGACCCGACCTCCCGCGATGATACCGAAGTTCTCTGCTATGCCTGACAAGCCTTATGGTGTCATCGTGACGCCCGTGACACGGTTCTTGGTCTGATTGAAGCGTATCACAGCCAGCAGGTTGATCGCGGGAATGGTCGCCCTGGCATGACGTTCTGGCAAATTCTGGTGGTGGCCGTCAT
>JAPORV010000004.1 GCA_026710055.1 Aestuariivita sp. | reverse complement strand
TGCGCTGGCAGCTTAGGGACACAACATATGGTAGAAAAGTTAGCACACCATACAGGAATCGCACCCGTATTGGAAAGATCATACCGGAAGCTGACCACGAGAATAGATTTACGATTCACGCCTCACGACCTATACAAACCTCACGAAAATCGATGATCTCGGCATCCGTTTCATTACCCCCAGACGACGAAGCAGAACAATTTTGTAAGCCCTCGCGGTCACCCCGCGTGAAAGCTGGCAGACAATCACTTTGATAAATGTCGGTCGGGTCTATCGACGCCCCCGCATTCTGCAAGAAACCGTAAATGTGGCTGGATATCAACGTCCCCCAAGACAGTTTGCTATTCACGGTCTGGGCACGATAACCCAGCGCTGCTGATGAGTAATTAATTCGATGAAACACTCACCAAACTCATTGATCGGTATGCCCAGCGCATGGTTATCGAAAATGCCATTGCTGAAGCCATCGACCAATTCCATATGGATGCCCTTTCAACCACCATTCCGCTGAAACCTGACAATCCTGGCAGCAACACTCTATCGTCTCTTTGGCAATCGCATCGGCAGCGGCCTCGAAAAACATACCGCTAAAACGCTCTACCGAAAATTCATTCGTGCCGTTACAACCATCGAAGTTAAATTTGGCCGCTGGGCGCATAACCCTTATCTGAAGTTGAATAGCTTCAAAGATCAAGATTGCTGAATACCATGGCTGGGAAATCAAAACTCAAACTAACTTTCGGCTGAATTTTGCTCTTTCATGTCATGCCGCAAAATCAGTTGGGAATTCGGGCTAGTCACTCCGGCTCGCAACATTTAAGTAATCACTTCGCTTGGTCAGAACTGAAATATCGCACAAAAGCAAATCTCAAGAAACTATTCTCTGTTGAGCAATGTCCTAACATGCGTCACCAAATCCTGACGCTTCACTTCAACTTGCGCCGGTCTTTCCCTCCATTCATCCAACGTCGCTGTTTCAGCAATTTTTGCTCCTAAAATCAAATCTTTTACCTGCACAGTGCCTTTCACTTTTTCTTCAGCACCTTCGATTATCGCTAGAGGCGCGTTTCGTCGATCAGCGTATTTGAGTTGATTTCCAAATGACTTCGGATTTCCAAGATAAATCTCTGCACGAATATTATTGTTCCTAAGTTCAGTAACAATTGTTTGATAATCCGCCATTCGCTCGCGATCCATTACCGTAACCAATACAGGGCCCATCATATCGGTTGTTTGTTGCTGCTTAGTAGCAAGAGCCGCCAATAGCCGGTCAACGCCAATTGAAATACCGGTTGCCGAAATTTGCTGTCCAGTGAATCGCTTAATTAGATTATCATATCTACCACCACCAGCCACCGAACCAAACTGTCGGTGACACCCTTTATCATCAGTTATTTCAAAGGTTAATTCCGCCTCATAAACAGCTCCGGTATAATAACCAAGTCCACGCACAACTGTTGGATCAATCTGTATTTGATCAGAGGTATAATGTTGCGCAGCCAGCAGATGAGTAATTTGCTCCAATTCCGTAACACCATTCAAGCCGATCTCTGATTTGCCAACAATCGCACGAAGTGCATCAATTATTCCATCAGATTCACTTGCGCTGACAGATAAAAAATTAATGACCCGACTTGCCTGATCATCGCTCAAACCAACACCCTTTATGTAAGTCCCAGATTCATCCAAACGACCTTCCGTTAAAAGTTCATAAACCCCCGTCAGTCCAATTCGATTAAATTTGTCAATTGTTCGCAAAATTTCGTCATGAAAATTTGGATCATTCAACCCAATAGTTTCCATAACACCATTCAATATCTTTCGATTATTTATTTTTATACTGTAGTCACCATGCGAAATTCCCACTTCTTCAAGTGTGTCAATAAGCATGGCACAGATCTCAGCATCTGCTGCCGGCGATCCCGCGCCAACTGTATCTGCATCACATTGATAAAACTGGCGAAATCGCCCTGGTCCGGGTTTTTCATTTCGCCAAACCGGACCGATTGAATAGCGGCGGTATGGCGTCGGTAGTTTATTTCGATATTGTGAATAAGCGCGCGCTAAGGGTGCCGTTAAATCATATCGAAGCGCCAACCAGTCATCACCTTCTTCCCAGCAAAAAATACCTTCGTTAGGTCGCTCAATATCTGGAAGAAATTTCCCAAGTGCTTCAACAGTTTCAATAGCCGACGTCTCAAGTGGCTCAAAACCATATCTAAAATACACATCCTCAATGGTGCGTAACATTTTATTGCGACGTATGACCTCATTTCCAAAGTAATCGCGGAAACCTTTAGGTGTTTCTGCTTTCAAACGTGATCTGTTTTTCTTTATCACCATGATTATTCAACTCAAAATACAAATTTCTCAAACACGAATAAACCAACGGCAATTAATGAGCAAGATAAGTCGATTTTTAGATTTTCATCGTTGTGCATAAAATCATTCACAATAAACAAAACTTATGATTTAAATAAGTTCGCTTCAGTGAAGTTTTACGAAGATCAATAGCCACTAAATTGGGTTTATAGAAGTCTGCAACACCTAAAAATAAATTGATGCGATTTACTCTCAAGGTCAATCAAATATCTTCAACTGAAACTACCCCTGGCAAACTTTTGAGTGCGCCTTTGATTTCTGGATTAACAGGAAAGTCTGCCCCAAGATCAACCTCAACTTCTCCCGGTAAGTCAGGTGCAATCAAACACAATGAAAGAAAACCCCTTGCGACTTGAAATTTCACATTACACGCGTCCCCCAAGATATTTGCAATCTGATGTACCGTTTCTTCCTTCTCAAGGCAAACTCTCAAACCAGATGTCACATGATTCACAATACCTGAGTCAATGGGTGTCATTGACCGCGTCAAAAGTTTAAGTTGATCAGCCTCTTTTGTTGCTTCAACCGTTAAAATGACTTTTGAACCTACATCAAGAAATTCACGAGACGCATCAAGCGTATCTGAGAAAATTGTAACTTCATAAGCACCAGTTGGATCTGATAATTGACAAAAGGCATATTGATTACCACGCGCAGATTTTCGCTCCTGAAGATTAACCACAATCCCAGCCATTCGAATATTCAATGGAATATCATTCTCAAGTTTATTGATGTCATCTAATGTCATGAATGGCGCATGAGCGCTCGCATTAGTGGCATGACGCAATGGCGTCAAATACTCGTCAAGGGGATGACCGGAAAGATAAAAACCTACTGCCACGGCTTCTTCTGCTAATCTCTCGGCCGGTAGCCAATCTTGATCACCGCTAATTCGTGGCTCCGGTAGAATGTCGTTTAACTGACCAAATAACGATCCCTGATTAGATTTCCTTGCATCAAATACTGCCATCGAATAGGAAATCAGTGACTCTATGCTGTTAAAAACCCGCAATCGATTCGAATCCAATTGGTCAAATGCCCCCCCGCGCGCCAACATTTCTAATGACCGCTTACCTAAACGTTTGAGATCAACACGACGAGCAAAATCAAAGAGATTGACAAATGGTCGTGAATCTCTCGCAATAACGAGCATGCGCATTGCCTCAATACCGACGCCTTTAAGTGCACCAAGACCATACACAAGATGATCGTTCAAGACGCTGAACAAGGCATTAGATCGGTTAACACATGGTGGAATCCAACGTAGATCCAGATTTTTCTTTATCTCCTCAAAATACATTGCCATTTTGTCAGCTTGACCAATATCGCAATTCATTACCGCAGCCATAAATTCAACAGGATGATTGGCTTTCAACCAAGCCGTCTGATAACTAACAACAGCGTAGGCAGCAGCATGGGACTTATTGAATCCATAATTTGCGAATTTATCAAGTAAAACCCAAATCTCTTCAGCAGTGTTTGAAGCCACATTATTCCTCGCAGCACCCGCAAGAAATCTCGGTCTCTCTGCATCCATTGCCGATTGAATTTTCTTTCCCATTGCTCGGCGCAAGAGATCAGCCTCTCCCAACGAGTATCCGGCCATTTCTCGAGCAATTTGCATAACCTGCTCTTGGTAAACAATTATCCCTTGCGTTTCGTCCAAAATATGATCAATTAAAGGATGCAAAGTTTCACGGCCAGATATTCCATTTTTGACCTCACAGAATTTCGGAATATTCTCCATCGGACCGGGGCGATAAAGAGCAACTAGAGCGATAATATCTTCAATGCAATCTGGTTTCATTCGTGTAAGAGCATCCATCATTCCCGAACTCTCAACCTGAAACACAGCAATGGTTTTGGCAGATGAATATAACTCGAAGGTTGCTATATCATTCAAAGGAATGCCATTGATTTCATTTCTCATTCCAGTTGCTGGCTCATAAAGTTCAACACCACTAGCTTTAACATGGAGATCACGCCCGGATTGCAAAATTAAATCGACCGCATTTTTTATGACTGTCAAAGTTTTCAATCCAAGAAAATCAAACTTCACAAGACCTGCTTGCTCCACCCATTTCATATTAAACTGCGTTGCAGGCATCTCAGATCGTGGGTCTTGATATAATGGGACTAGCTCATCTAACGGTCGATCACCAATAACGATTCCGGCAGCATGGGTTGACGCATTTCTAAGTAACCCTTCAAGCTGTCGACCATATGTCAGTAATCGGTGTACTACATCCTCAGAAGTCGCCATCTCTTTAAGCTTAGATGATTCTTCCAAGGCACGGTCAATAGATACAGGCTTTACACCATCAACTGGGATTAATTTGCTAATTCTATCAACTTGCGCGTATGGCATTTGCAATACACGACCCACATCGCGCACAACAGCCTTTGATAACAAAGCACCAAACGTTATAATTTGCCCAACCTTACTCTTTCCATGTTTTTGTTGCACATAGCTGATAACCTCTTCGCGGCGATCCATACAAAAGTCGATATCAAAATCAGGCATAGACTTACGCTCAGGATTCAGGAAGCGTTCAAATATCAAAGAATATCGAAGCGGATCAAGATCCGTAATTGTCAACGCAAACGCAACTAAACTGCCAGCACCAGAACCACGCCCTGGTCCCACAGGAATATCATTTCTCTTCGCCCACTTAATGAAGTCAGCAACGATTAAAAAATACCCCGGAAAACCCATTTCCTCAATGACTTCTAATTCAAATTGCAACCTCTCTTCATATTCTGCAACTGGCGCAGCGTGAGGAATAACGTCAAGACGCGCTTGCAATCCTTGCCGTGATTGCTGGGTTAATTCCTCAATTTCATTATCGGCAAATTTCGGCAGTATTGGCGCGCAGGCGCTTGCCATAAATGAGCACCTTCGCGCAATCTCAACAGTATTTTCTAATGCCTCCGGCAAATCAGAAAATAAAATACTCATTTCATCTGAAGTCTTGAAATAATGCTCTTGCGTTAATTGACGGCGGGGTTCCTGCTGATCAACATATGCACCTTCAGCAATACAAATTAATGCGTCATGCGATTCATACATTTCCGCCTTTTCAAAATATACATCATTCGTTGCAACCAACGGCAAATCCTTGGCATACGCCAGTTCTAAATGACCATCCTCAATTTGCTGCTCGCCCAAAGTAACTGTTTCATCAAAATCATCATGACGTTGAAGCTCAACATAAAGTCGGTCAGGAAATATTTTAGAGAGTTTCTCAGTAAGTTGCTCAGCAGCATTCAATTGACTCATTTGCAACCGCTGACCAATCACACCATTTGGCCCACCCGTAAGGCAAATCAAACCTTCACAGTTCGTTTCAAGTTCACTTAGGTTGATATGTGGAGGCTGCCCGTCCTTGGTTAAATAAAGGCATGAATTAAGCTTCATTAAATTCTTGTATCCAATCTCCGATTGTACCAATAGGACAATTGGTGCTGGCATCGGAGAACCTTGGCTGACTGTATCACCACAATGAAAAGAAAGATCAATCTGACATCCAAGAATTGGTTGGATACCCGCACCCGACAATAAAACTGAAAACTCCAAAGCTGCAAACATATTATTAGTATCGGTCAGCGCAACTGCTGGCATACCAAATGATCGACATAGCTCAGGAATTGACTTCAGGCGCACCGCACCTTCCAACAGAGAATACTCTGAATGAAGTCGAAGATGAATGAAGCTTAAATCAGTCACGAATCAAATCTTTACCACCGCTGATCTACGCATTCCATTCATAAAACTTATTTCTGATTCATAATGCTCTATTTACAGCGTGATAAAAAAACAATACCGGAAGGAATTGTCCTTCAAAAAAATACCATATATCTATAGTTCAGCTTGCCAAGTCTTTCAAAAGATTTTTTTGTATAGAGGGAAGCAACTCAATGTTCTTTACGTCACATCAAGAACAATTGAGCCAAAAATTTGTAATGTGACGAGAAAAACACATGGAAATTACATTTCTTCTCAACGGGGAAACTGTACGGTTACATAATTCTGACAATACGACAACACTTCTTGACTGGTTAAGGAACAACAAAGGCCTGACCGGAAGTAAAGAAGGCTGCAACGAGGGTGATTGTGGTGCTTGTACAGTAATCGTTACCGATAGATTTGGTGCACGTACATTCAATTCTTGTATCCTTTTTTTACCCCAGTTACATGGCAAAGCCATACGGACGGTAGAAGGAATTTCTGGACCGGAAAAAGAAATTCATCCCATCCAATCAGCTATGATAAAGAATCATGGTAGCCAATGCGGGTTTTGCACTCCCGGATTCATTACCGCGATGTCATGTGCGCATCTCAATGGAGAAAAGAACTATGACGATACCCTTGCAGGTAATTTATGTCGTTGTACCGGTTATGCTCCAATCATTCGCGCTGCTGAAGCAGCATCTAATGAACCTGTTCCCGATTGGATGCATGATCATCCACCTCAAGTTTCCGACCACCCTTCCCTCCCGCATAGTGCTGACACCCTAGCTAAATGGTACTCAAATAATCCAGATGGCACATTGATCGGTGGTGCAACAGATGTTGCCCTGTGGGTAACAAAAAGCCTCCAAGAACTCAAAAATACCGCATTTTTACATCAATGCAAGGATCTACAGAAAATCAGGCGCACTAAAGAAGGTATATATATAGGAGCGGCAGTTACCATGGACCGACTAGCCGAAATAATGATTAATCAACATCCTTCCTATGCAGAACTCATTCGTCGTTATGGTTCCCAGCAAGTGCGTAATGCGGCAACAATTGGTGGTAACATTGCTAACGCCTCACCAATCGGAGACAATCCACCTGCCCTCATTGCATTAGGGGCGACTTTACATTTACGCAAATTAAGGAATCGACGTGATATACCAATTGAAGATTTTTTTATTGCATACGGTAAACAAGACAGATTTCCTGGCGAATTCATTGAAGCAGTTACTATTCCTCATCAAAAAGACCGCCTTAAGGTCTATAAGCTCTCAAAAAGATTTGACCAAGATATTTCATCGGTTTGCGGTGCATTCAATATAGACATTACCGACGGTCTAGTCAGTAATGTTCGTATTGCCTTTGGTGGTTTAGCAGAAATTCCAAAGAGGGCTCAATTCACCGAACAAGCATTAATTCATCAACCGTGGACAAAAGACCTCGTCACGAGCGCAATGTCTTCACTTGCGATGGACTTTACACCAATTAGCGATTTAAGAGCATCATCAGATTATCGATTGGACTGCGCCCAAAAAATGCTCCTGCGAGTTTGGCTTGAAGATCAAGGGATTATAACATCAGTTTTGGATATTTAAATATGAACGTGCAACACATATTACCGCATGACTCAGCCGAATTGCATGTTTCTGGTAGTGCGAGATATATTGATGACATCCCCGTACCTGCAAATATGTTACACTTGGCCTTTGGGATATCTTCAGTAGCGGCTGGTAAGATCACAAATATCAATCTGGACGCTGTACGAAAAGCTAATGATGTCATCGCCGTTTTGACTGCAAACGACCTCAAGCACGATGCTGATACCTCGCCATCGAATCATGATGAACCACTTCTTGCAATTGATAACGTACATTATGCAGGTCAACCAATATTTTTGGTCATCGCCAAAACACATTTAGCAGCTCGCAAGGCAGCCCGCCGAGGCTCTATTAAGATCACAGAACATGCCCCTATTCTGACAATTGAGCAGGCACTGACTGCAAATAGCAGATTTGAAGATACCCCGCGTATTTATGAAAAAGGTAACTGTTGCGAGGCATTGTTATCATCCACTCATCGTCTTCAAGGAAGTTTACAAATCGGTGGGCAGGAGCACTTCTACTTGGAGGGTCAAGTTGCGATGGCATGGCCACAAGAAAATGGTGATATGCATGTCTTCTCATCAACTCAGCATCCAACAGAAATTCAACATAAAGTCGCAGATGCATTGGGAATACCGATGGTCAATGTACGTGTTGAGACACGCCGTATGGGAGGCGGCTTTGGCGGCAAAGAGAGCCAGGGTAATTCTGTTGCAGTCGCTTGCGCGATTGCTGCACAGATAACTGGTCGTCCATGTAAATTACGCTATGATCGTGATGATGACATGCTGATAACAGGCAAGCGTCATGACTTTCTGATTAAATACGATGTCGGATTTGACAAAAACGGAAGAATAAACGCTGTTTCTTTTGTTCACTATATTCGTTGCGGTTGGTCAATGGATTTATCGCTGCCTGTTGCTGATCGTGCCATGCTACACGCAGACAATGCCTATAATATTCCAGCATTGAGAATCGAAAGTCATAGACTGAGAACAAACATGTGTTCCGCCACTGCGTTTCGTGGTTTTGGGGGACCACAAGGAATGCTTGGAATGGAATACGTTATTGATCATATCGCACACACCTTAGGGATTGATCCCGTTGTTATTCGTAAACAAAATTACTATCCGGCTAGAAACAGTCAGCTCCCATTAGGAAAAACACATTACGGCATGACTGTCTCTGATTTTGAATTACACGAAATGACGGATACATTACTTGAGAAATCCGACTATTTTGCGCGCAGAAAAGCGATTGATGAATGGAATGAAAACAACCCAGTGATTCGGAAAGGAATTGCATTTTCCCCAGTGAAATTTGGTATTTCTTTTACATTAACTCATCTCAATCAAGCTGGTGCATTAGTGCATGTCTATCAGGACGGTTCAATACATCTTAACCATGGCGGTACTGAAATGGGTCAAGGTCTATTTCAAAAGGTTGCTCAAGTTGCTTCTCGTAGCTTAGGTGTATCGCCTCATGCAATTAAGATCACAGCAACTGATACCGACAAAGTACCCAACACCTCTGCCACGGCGGCCTCTTCTGGTTCTGATTTAAATGGAATGGCCGTCAAAATTGCTAGTGATACTATTCGTGATCGCATTGCAGAGCATCTCGCCGAGCAGTATCAAGTTTCGGCCAACCAAATTAAATTCAGTGAAGGAATGGTTAATATTGGCGATCAAGAGATTAGTTTCGCCGAAGCAGCAAAATCAGCATGGATGTCACGTGTGTCACTCTCGGCGACTGGCTTTTATAAGACACCTAAAGTTTCTTGGGATCGCATTCAAGGTAAAGGACGACCGTTCTTTTATTTTGCGTATGGCTGTGCTGTTACAGAAGTCGTTATTGATACTCTGACAGGCGAAAATAAAGTTATAAATGTTCATATTTTACATGATGTCGGGACTTCCTTAAATCCTGCAATTGACATTGGACAAATTGAAGGTGGTTATGTGCAGGGTGTCGGTTGGCTGACAACCGAAGAACTCGTTTGGGATAAAAAAGGGCGTTTATGCACCCACGCACCTTCAACTTACAAGATACCAGCATGTTCAGATCGACCAGATATCTTTGACGTAACACTTTGGAAAAATTCCAATCAGGAACAGACCATCTACAAATCCAAAGCTGTTGGAGAACCACCGTTAATGCTTGGAATTTCTGCTTTTCTTGCTCTAAATGATGCTATTGCATCATGTAAGGAAGATTATCCAAATCTTCAAGCACCTGCAACGGCTGAATCCGTTTGGCGTGCTTTGCAATAAAGAGCAATATCTTTTTTCGAAAATTATGTGAGTCTATAAGACTGCTCTTAGAAATTTATCATGACTTGTTTCACTATTTAGACGATTTAATATCTGATACCTAAAGAATTATTCCGATGTTGTCGATGAAGCAATGATTTACCGAAAACAACAATTACTATGTTTTTAAGGTAAGACAAAAAGATCTATTATGACATTTTCTCTTGAAGATTTAAAATCTAAAGTCAATTCTCACAATCAAGTCGTGAGAATTGTTGTTGTTGCTCAAAAAGGTTCCACTCCTAGAAATATCGGAACTTCAATGCTTGTTTGGAAACATGGACAAGCCGGTACTATTGGCGGCGGTGCGTTGGAGTATGACGCCGTACGAGCAGCACAAAACCAAATCACGAACAATATTCCCACTAGGCTTGTTCACCAAGCACTGGGCCCAAATTTAGGACAATGCTGCGGTGGTCACGTTAGCCTATTATCTGAGCTCTTTGATTCTCGATCACTTCCTCATTTAGTTAATAACTTTTTTGCGCGAAGTACGCTAGGAACGAACACGAAAATGCCGGCGGCTGTAACAAAGTATATTTCGGTTACACAAAATTCAATGAAAAAGCTTCAACCTGCGCTCATTGAAAACTGGATGATTGAATCAACTCAACAACCCGCCCAATTAATTTGGGTTTGGGGAGCAGGCCATGTCGGTCGTGCGTTAGTCAATAGCCTTGAGCCATTACCAGGCATTGAAATTACGTGGGTTGATACTGAAACATCCCGGTTCCCACAGAATACTTCGTCAAGCATAACAATGCTACCACAACAAAATCCTGCAAGTCTTTGTGCGCATGTACCTCTAAACGCCCAACACTTCATTTTAACCTACTCTCACAAAATCGACTTAGATATATGCGACGGATTACTGAAACGCGGTTTTGCTTATGCCGGTCTTATCGGTTCAGCAACTAAATGGTCTCGATTTCACAAACGCCTGATCGCGATAGGACATAAACCGAAAAATATTACTCGTATTAATTGTCCAATTGGCGACCCGACTCTTGGAAAAAATCCTGCCCACATCGCAGTTGGAATAACACGAGATTTCTTAGAGAGATCAATGGCTAATGACAGCACTTTTGATGAATAAGAACGCTATGAATGTCTTGACATAAACAACTACTCAGAGGTTGTTTATCACACTCCAAATTTTACGTCTTATCAATTAAAATGATCATTCATCCTGCCAATTCATATTTCACAAACGAATTATTGATTTGTTATCGAAAAAATCATTTCACATTCACCGCAACTAACCAGGTTATACTGCACGAGACAATCCGCCATGTAATGTGGGCACATCAAGATAAGAAAATCCATAATGACGAAGCCAACGTAAATCGCTATCAAAAAAAGCGCGCAAATCAGGCATACCGTACTTCAACATCGCAATGCGATCAATTCCAACACCGAATGCAAAACCTTGATATACATCTGGATCGATACCGCCCGCTGAAATTACCTTGGGATGCACCATGCCACTTCCCAAAATCTCTAACCAATCATCACCTTCGCCTAATTTCAATTTACCGTCTTCCCATGAGCAGCGAATATCCACCTCTGCAGACGGTTCAGTGAACGGAAAATGCGATGCACGAAAGCGCAGATCAATTTTTTCGATCTCAAAATAAGCTTTTGTAAACTCTTCAAGTACCCACTTTAAATTAGCCATGGAAATATCGACATCCAAAGCTAACCCCTCAACTTGATGAAACATTGGCGTATGCGTTTGATCATAATCCGCGCGATAAACTCTACCGGGACAGATAACCCTCAATGGCGCTCCGAAAGACTCCATGGCACGAATTTGAACCGGCGAGGTATGTGTTCGCAGAACACGCGGCGGGTTATTTTTTTGTCCAAATTGCTTCAAATAAAAGGTATCCATCTCAGCACGCGCCGAATGATGTTCCGGAATATTTAGCGCATCAAAATTATACCAATCAGTCTCAATTTGCGGTCCTTCCGCTACAGAAAACCCCATTTCAGCGAAAATTGCTGTTACTTCTTCACGGACTTGAGAGACTGGATGCAATGAACCATGTCGAACCGTACGACACGGGAGCGTTACATCCAACCATTCAGCGCGCAATCGCTCATCAAAGGCCTTATCAATTAACGCCATTTTCTTAGCGGAAATAGCCGCGCTGATTTCATCTTTCATTTTGTTTAAGGCAGGACCGGCAATTTTACGTTCGTCCGGTTTCATTTTTCCCAGCTCGCGCATTTTTAGGCTGATCTCACCTTTTTTCCCCAACGCTTGGATACGCAAGCTTTCAATGTCTGCTTCATCTTTTGCGTTAGCAATTAATTTCAAATACTTTTTTTTTAAATCACTCATTTTTCTATCCGATACCCAGCAAATTCAGGATCTTGATAAACAAAGTCATTCTGAAAACAAGGGTACGTTTAACAATTCAATTATCAACTAATCCCAAAGTCTACCCAATCTTTATACAAAAAAAATCAATATATAACTTCGAATGCAGCCGTTTTTCATCGGAGTGCGAATTTAATTCAACATGTGCGAGTAAGATTCGTATTCAAACAGGGAAATATATCCGAGTTTGAAATTTGCATTAGTATAAATGGTCTTTGACGCGTTACCTTCGAGCTGCAAATTACCAATCATTTTAACTGGTGAGCATAAAAAACATAGTAATACAATTGCCCTAATAAAAAATACAAAAATACTGTACCCAACCCTAATAAACTCATACACCACAACAGTTTTGTAATGAAAATAAATCGCTGCTTAAGAGAATTCTATTATGCCTTATTTCAGCGAAACCATTTTGTATTTTAGGCACTTAACGCTGCTTTAGCTTGATCAACAATACTGCCAAAAGCATTATTATCATGTACAGCCAAGTCGGCCAAAATTTTTCGGTCAATTTCAATACCAGCCAACGTTAGGCCGAAAATAAACTTCGAATAAGTAAGTTGCTCATCATGTGCACGAACCGCTGCATTAATACGTTGAATCCAAAGTGCTCGAAAATTACGTTTTCGATTTCGTCTATCACGTGTCGCATATTGATTTGCTTTATCAACGGCCTGTTTTGCGATTTTAAACGTATTTTTACGACGCCCGTAATAGCCTTTCGCTGCATTAATGACCTTTTTGTGACGTGCGTGTGTTTTTGTTCCACCTTTAACTCGAGACATTTTTCAAAACCTCTGAATTAACGACTATAGGGCATAAAGCCCTTAATAATCTTTGAATCCGATGCCGACATTACACTGGTACCACGTGCATTGCGAATAAACTTATTTGTACGTTTTATCATACCATGTCGTTTTCCAGATTGAGTGGTAATCACTTTACCAGTAGCTGATATCTTAAAGCGCTTTTTGACGCTAGACTTGGTTTTCATTTTTGGCATTTCCGTCCCTTATATTGAAATCGGTTTATACAAAACTCGGCATGCCATTTTAGCCGGTCATGTAACAAAACTACCTTTTATTGTAAAGCCAAACCATCATTAAAGGATAGTTTAAATCTGTGATAAAGTCTTGAAAATTTTTTACAAATTAAATCAATAAAAATTTAATTTAACTAAAATCCTCATAATACTAAACAATACCCCTCTATAACAAAAGGTTGACAAAAGCGTCAATACTCAAAATTTCTTGTCACAAAAACTGGCTTCGGGGATTACTTGCAACACACGATATTCCAATCAAAAACCAACATCATTTTGGGGCTTATATACATTACTTGACAAAGATGAAATCGTGTTGGCAAGACAACCTCAATCAGCGTGAAAGACAGGTGAATCAGGGGTGATATCGGGTTGATTACCCATATCACCATCCTCTTGTGGGGAGAAATATCCTATGTCAAGTAAAGTATATAAGCCCCATCATTTTAACCCACTGCTAAGCTTCAAGATGTCAAAATTAGGTTCAAACTCCATTCTTTTTTCAAGTTTATTCTGGATCAGTTGCGTAAATTAAGCGCTCATCACAGGGCGCCACTCGCAGAATATTTGTTGTACCGGAAACATTAAAGGGGACACCGGCTGTTACAACTATTTGGTCACTTTCCAGCGCGAAGCCACCCTCTCTTGCCGCATTAGCGGCATTCACAACTGCTAATTTAAATCGATCTAACGACTTTGTAATTTTGCAGTTACATCCCCAACTCAACACAAGTCTCCTTGCGGTCCGGTGTTCAGGGGTTAGGGCCATAATTGGCACACTCGGTCGCTCTCTCGCAGTAAGGAGCGCGGTTGTTCCCGATTGAGTAAAACAACAAATTGCTTTAACTTCAGTTGTTTCTGCAATTTCACGGGCGGACGCAACAATACCATGCGCGATAGTATCACCTTTAGAAGGTTGCGATGCCTTAATAATTTGTTGATAGTTTGGATCTATTTCAACTTCAGTCGCAACACTATCCATTGTCTTTACAGCTTCTACGGGATGCGCCCCAGAAGCGCTTTCAGCACTCAGCATAATCGCGTCAGTGCCCTCGTAAATTGCGGTCGCCACATCTGAAACTTCTGCACGTGTAGGCACCGGGCTATCAATCATGCTCTCTAACATTTGTGTCGCAACAATCACAGGTTTCGCAGCCCCGCGACATTTACGCACAAGTCGCTTTTGGATGGGAGGTACTGCATGAACAGGTAATTCAACACCGAGATCACCTCGAGCAACCATAATTCCATCACTTGCGGCCAAAATGTCATCAAAACGCTCAACGGCAGCAGGTTTCTCAATCTTTGAAAGAATTGCCGCGCGACCTTTCGCCAACTCACGTGCCTCATGAACATCTTCAGCTCTTTGAACAAAAGATAGCGCCAACCAATCAACCCCTAAACCACAAGCAAACTCAAGATCCATACGATCTTTATTTGATAAGGCTGCAAGTGGTAAAACAACATCAGGAACATTCACGCCTTTGCGATTTGAAATCACACCACCAGTCAAGACTTCGCACGTAGCGTAGAGCTCATCGCAAACCACAACCTTGAGGCGAATCTTTCCATCGTTCACCAACAGCCGGACTCCTGTTTTCAGTGCTGCAAAAATCTCTGGATGAGGCATACAAACCCGAGTACTATCGCCTGCTGTTGGATCAAGGTCAAATTGAAAAGAAGTTCCTTCCTCAAGATACTCATGACCGTTCTTAAACTCACCCACCCTTAATTTAGGGCCTTGTAAATCTGCCAATACCGCAATCGGACTATTTATTTCTGACTCAATCTCCCTTACAATTTTATATTTCAATCTAATTTCTTCATGGCTACCGTGCGACATATTCAATCTAAAAATATCGGCACCCGCCTGGTGCAAAGCCCCGATGACATCTTTGTTTTGCGAGGCTGGGCCGAGAGTTGCTACTATCTTAACATTTCTTGATCGCCGCATTTCGCCTTACCAAAATAATTTAAAAATATAATTTTTTTACTAACTTACCCAGCGTATATTGTCTACTAATTTTTGATTTTTATATGAGCCAACTGCTTGAAGACAAGTTAATGACCTATTCACCCTACTTTGTTCATGGCCAGCATCGTTCCAGTCGTTGGCTTATAACCTGCGATCACGCAACAAATACTATTCCATCAGATATTGGCAGTGGCACTTTAGGCTTATGTAAAGGAGATCTAAAACGCCATATTTCATATGATATTGGTGCTTTCGGTGTAGCATTAAAACTAGGCAAGGAACTTAAAGCACCTGTTCTATCGACAAATTTTTCACGTCTCATTATTGACCCAAACAGAGGTCCGCAAGATCCAACGCTCGTTATGAAATTATCCGACGGAACAATTATTCCTTCAAACAAAACCGTTAGCAAGTTAGAAATTGAGAATCGAAAGACCCGCTTTTATTGGCCGTATGATCAGCAACTCGCACAATTATGTACAAGACAAAACATCGTCATTATTTCCGTACATTCCTTTACCCGACAACTGCGTGGACAGAAACCTCGACCATGGGACATAGGAATTTTACATACATCTGATGAACGAATTGCGCGACCGCTCATCAAACTTTTATCCGACTCGACTAAATTCCGCATTGGTGATAATGAACCATACTCAGGACATTTACCTGGTGATGCAATTGACCGACATGCTACACGATTGGGACGACCGAATGCACTACTGGAAATCCGAAACGACTTAATTGAAACGCAAAAATGCCAACGCGAAATGGCAACTATACTTGCGCCATTTTTTGAAGAGGCCTTAAGAGCTTCTAAAATATAATGACATATTCCTCTTAAAGAAAATTTCGAAATTTAAATGATTTCGCACTAATGTCCAAACGTTTTCGTAAAAGTATGTATTAACCAATTATTAAATTCCATATTTTTAAGTGTTTCTAACTTGAACGCAACTTTCGACAGCCCTTTTATATTTTCTCGTGATTCAATGGGAATGGAGGCGGATCTTCACATAATTCTACCAATTTTCTACAAAATCTTGGCGTTACTCCACTTGAAAAAATGTTAAATTAAATGATTAGTATTCATCACAAACAGAAGTTAAAGTTTAGACTTAGCCTTGATAAACAACTGGAATCATCGGATTAGATGTTAGGACACGAGTGACTATTTTGATATCAAATTTCTTTAATAATTCTTTTCAAAATTTCTGTATAATATTTGTAACAAAACTCTAATTTCGTGGCTAGTGCCGTTAAAAAAAATGACTTTTCTATCATTTTTCTCTGGTAGCGGTGTTCGATAGCGAGAACAGTACTTTAAAATTTCCCAAGATTTACTCCAAAACTGCAAATCTTCGCCAGAATAAAATATCGGAAACCGCATTAGGCGAGAAAACTTCCATGAACGATCCAATCATAAAGACACATTACTCAAAAACCTCGCCTTCCATCAAACATCTCATGATAATATCGAAGTGCTCCGCAGTGCAAGCCTTATGGTGTGATGTGAGGACTCGTGACGATGTTGTCAACCTCATTCAAGAGTACCATCACAAGCCTGTTGACTGCGCGAATGGTCGCCCGAGCATGACCTTCTGACAGATGCTTGTTTTGCCGTGATGAAGCAAGAGTTGAATACCGACTTTGATTAATTTGGCGAACCTAGCGTCGTACCCTATAGCATTGCGCAATCTTACAGGGTTGTCAAACTTTCTCGAAAAGAGGTAGTGTATCACTTTGAATGCAGGAATTGACGAAGATAAAATAGACAATCTATTTATATCGGGGTTCTTTAGATGGAAGTACCGAGCCGATGAGACGAATAATTGCCACTATCATCATGGGAGCCGCACTATATGTGGCAACATCAGCTGCTGAAGCAACGGATAATTCATCGAATTTAGCAGATTTCGGACCTGATGTAGCAAACAAGGTTCTGGAAAACTTGTCTATTTTGAATGAGATTGTTCTTGAGTGGTGTGAACGGCGTGGCGGTGAATTTACCTTGCCTCATATTACAGCGTCGGGCTGTCTGATTGATAACGACTTCTGGGCAGGTCATTTAGGACTGATAAATTACGACGATGCTTGGTGGTGGCAAAAGCGTGCTGAAACTGACACGGGGGTATATAACTTCGGCATTTTGTGGCTTGGGCTGGTTTGTGAAGAGTCCCTTGCAGCTCTCGACAATCCCGCGCGCATACCGGTACAGTTGATCGGACCCCGCGCCAACGAGTGTCAAGAGTAAAATTCGTAAGTTCACAACATCTCACCGCGTTTGGGTAGCAACTCACTTAGAAAAAGAAGAACGGATTTCAAAGTGATACATTACCCGAAAAGAACCCATGCAGCGACACTGTGCAGCAATCTCTCGATGTTGAGTGATGATGTTTGACACAAGATCAATGTCGCGATTGTTTTGGGCCGAATATACTGAAATCTACATTCTGCTACATAGTGTCTGTTAAAAAACCCCGTTTTTCTCAAATTTTAAGAGTATGCCATGCATGAAAGTATATTTTTCTACGTGTTGACTTAACCGAAATATGTGGATGCTTTTTCTTCAATTTGGCGAAGATTAGCTGATTCAATGGAAATCACGTAAAATATTAAAAAATTGTACCAAATATCGGAAATCTTCGCCAGAACAAACGCATCAGAAAAATACGTGTTTTCAACATTTTACTAGTGAATTCAGGGTTTTTTTACAGACACTACATATATAAGATGATAGAAAAATTTCCGAGTATAAAACACTACTTATAGTGTTTGTAGATTTAAGTATATAAGCTCTATTGTTTTGCATGCTGCGAATGGTAATTCTGCTATTTTTCGTAGATTAAAAAATTCATTGATCTTTCAAGAAAAACCGCATAAACTCAAATGATGAATTGTTGACCGATTTTATGTTTGTAGGCCATTGCATAAAGCAACATCAGATTCGTTTCTGTTATTTTGATGGGCATCATAATGAATGACAAGACTAAAATTGAACTTGAAGCGGCTGCATTTCGTCGATTACGGCAGCATTTAATGAAAGAAAGAACAGATGTTCAAAATATTGATCTCATGAACCTAGCAGGTTTCTGTCGAAATTGTTTAAGCCGTTGGTATCAAGAAGCAGCAAACGAAAAAGGAATTGATATGACCAAAGATGAAGCAAGAGCAGTATTCTATGGTATGACCATGGACGAATGGAAATCAAAATTCCAAACCGATGCTAGCGTTAAACAACAAACGAATTTTGAAAAAACTTTTTCGGAGAATGTTTCCCCGAAAATTTAAGCTACTTCGTTCGCAATTCACCGAATTCTTACGCAAGATGGTCTTCAAATCAATATGCGACATGCATTGAGTCAACAATTCCCGCTAGAATAATTTTTCTTTTATTTTCATATCAGTTACGCAATTAAAAAAAATTACTTTTCGTAAAATTTTTGCACCAAAAATGAAACTTTAATATTGTTTTTGGAACATTTTTTCTACTTTTCTCAGAGACTTAGAGTTCGAATGCCACTCGTTGCTATCCACCGGAGTTAGCGGGAATTGCTGGCATTGAATTGGTTTCAGTTGACAAAATTCACGTAATCATTATACTGAATGATAGAGGATTCCAGCATATAGCTGTACCATGAATATCCCGTTAGCGACGACTCTTTTTTGATGTGTTTTAATGTATAATTTGTCTATATAACACAAAACAATTAGTATCATGCATTTTACCAATAAACATAAATGCAAAATCACAATGGTCTCGATTCCCAATTAAATAATTCTTAGGAATTTTAAGCACTGGCTGTCAAATGAAATTGAACTGAAGGCGGTGGTTTTGTAGTCAAAGTACCGCAACATTGTCTTTGTTGTAGTTTGGATTAAGTAAGAAGGTATTATTTGCCCGCCGACATCAGCTTACACCCGATACGCCTTAATAATGCGGTGATCAAGGCTGTGCATGTTTAGTCGGGTGTCAGTAACTTCCGTTAGAATATTTATTTATTTTCATAGAATTAAGAGACTTAAAAAATTACTTTTCATAAATTTTCTGAACCAGAATGACAATTTTTTTATTATTCTTGGAACAGTTTTTCCTATTTCGTTAGAGACTTAGTGCTCGAGTAAATCTCGTTACTGTTTATCCGAGTTAACAGGAATGACTAGGCGGTTATCAAGATCGAAAAGAGGATACTCAACTAGGACATCAGGTGATGTGGCACGGGTAAACGCCCTTTACGCCGGACCATAAAGATTGTATTATGAATACTAAATTAGTGTCTGTTAAAAACCCCCCCTTTTTTGACGCCCGCCCGAGACGAATGTGAATTTTTTTCATCGCAATA
>JAPORV010000140.1 GCA_026710055.1 Aestuariivita sp. | reverse complement strand
TGGTTCCCCATAATATAATGACTTCCGCCTCCGAACACGCTTCGTGTATAGAAGGACCGTTGGCAATGCCGTAAGTATAAATGCCTGCCCACATTGCTGCGTAGATGCAGATCGATTGCTCCAATCTAGCGGCATTCATTTTGTTCCAGAAACGTTGATCCATGCCCCAATAGCCGAGCATGCCAAGTGTTCCCGAATAGGAGTAGGGTTGCACAGCTTCGGAACCGTATTCGGATATGACTTCTTTCATGCTGTCGGTAATCGTATCCAAAGCTTCGTCCCAACTAATGCGTTCAAATTTTGCGTTAGGGCCTTTGGGTCCTACTCGTTTGTGTGGGTAGAGAACCCGATTATCGTTATAAACTAATTCAATATAGTGATTTACTTTGTTGCAAAGATAGCCTTTGGTGATAGGATGAGTCGGGTCGCCTTGCACTCTGACGACTTTACCGGTTTTGTCGTTTCGGGTTACCAAAATAGAACAAGTGTCGGGGCAGTCGTGCGGACAACACATATGATGATATGAATGTCCTTCGGGTGCTTCAAATTTTGTACTTAATGTCATGTCAATACCTCCACGTATGATATTTAGGAAATTATTATACTGATAAATTACGAATATGGAACTATCATCTTGGAAATGTTGAGCCTAGCGTGGAAATGTAATGTACAATTATAGGACACAGCAAAATTGCTGTTTTAGACTGTTGCACAAACGGCGGTTCTGTTTACCTAAGTATCCATTAGAATGATTATTTCCCATAAACTAAAAGTTATATATATAAGGGTACAGAAAACTGCAAGTACGTCGTTTGAGATGGCACTTTCCAAGTATTGTGGACCTGAGGATGTAATAACTAAGCTAGGGCGTGGGCAGGATGAAATAAGAGAATCTTTAGGATATTGTGGGGGGCAAAATTTTAAAGAGGGCAGATATCGTGAATACAAGCAACATCATCGTGCGACCGTCATAAAAAATAATGTTCCGATAGACATCTGGGAAAGCTATACGAAGATAGCGAACATACGAAATCCTTACGATAAAATGATTTCTAAATATTATGACGAACACCAAAAGACTAAAGAAGAAGACATACTGGTCTTTGCAGAGTGGATTGAAAAAATAGCTAAAAAATCAGAGTGGATTGCTTCATTTCTATATGGACCTATTCATATAGACGGTAAGTTAGTTATTGATTTTTGCATTAGATATGAACATCTGATTGAGGATATCAAAGCGTTGGAGACAAAGATAGCTTGTCCGGGTTTATCAAAAGAGATACAGAAATATTCTTTTCAATCCGAGCATAGGCCTAATCAAAAAGGCTCCCTCTATGAAATATATTCTAAATACCCTGAAGCCAAGTCAATCATAGACAAGGAGCTATACAAGTATATAGATAAATATGAGTTATTGAGGAGTCATTGGCTTAAACACAAATCTGAACTGGAACAACTGTTAGATGGTGGTGGACAAAAGGTGCGAACAAGGTGATGAATATCGCTTGGTGTGCAATTAAATTTGGAGAACTATTATAAGGTTTACAGTATCAAAAAATGTGTTCGTCGGTCATGAGTATATTGTCAATTAGACGAGCTTTCCCTAACCATGCAGCCGCTAATATGACCAATGGAAATTGTTTTCGATGTAAGATTTTTAGCGAATGTGCACATCTAATTTCTACATATTCGGTGTTTAAGCCTTCGCTTGCCATTAATGCGGTGGCTTCTTTTTTCAAATTTTCTAAGTCGCCTCTGCCTTGTTTTATATGATCTGCGATTTGTTTCAAGCCCTGGTATAAGGAGGTTGCTTGTTTTCTCTCGTGTTCGGAAAGGTATGCGTTTCGGGAGCTCAACGCCAAACCGTCGGCGGCGCGCACCGTTGCAACCGATAGTACTTCGGTGTTGAACGATAAATTATGTACCAGCTCTCTGACGATACAAAGTTGTTGGTAATCTTTCTGTCCCAACAGGATCACATCAGGTTGAAATATGTTCAATAGTTTGGCAACGATGGTTGCTACGCCGTCAAAGTGTTTAGGCCTGAAAGCACCGCATAAATCATCCGATAAACTGCCGGCTATAACCCGTACGCCCG
>JAPORV010000400.1 GCA_026710055.1 Aestuariivita sp. | reverse complement strand
ATCACGGTATGCAGCGGGTTTACTCGTTTGGTGCTGATGGGTTCTCTCGTATGGTGGGCATTTCCATTATTGCGGCCAACCTGGTGCGGCTGGGACGTTTTATTCGTGAGAAGGAGCGAGAGCGTCTGAAGCGCCAGCAACGTCGCGCTGCTTAATCATCAATTCAAAAAAAGAGGCTTCTGACCGGACAGGCGGAGTCTGTCTGCTGCGTCATTTTAGCGGAAATGTCGGCCTGATGAGGCCACTGGACATCGGGTAATCGGCGATTGAATGATCAAATTCCTCAACAAGTTTGATATGATGATGAAAAATACTCATATTCGTCTTTTGGCAGTCACCAGAAGGGGGGGGTAACAGCCACGAGATATCAGCTTGTAGAATACACAAAAGAAAATGTAGCAAAAAATTAGCCGAGTGCTTTAATCCGCGCCGACAATCGCGACATTTTGCGTGCTGCTGTGTTTTTGTGAAATACCCCTTTGGTGACACCGCGCATTAATTCAGGCTGTGCATCTTTCAGCGCCGTTGTTGCTGCTACTTTATCGCCTTCGGCTATTGCTTCATTGACTTTGCGTAAGAAAGTTCTAATCCGTGAACGACGGATTTTATTGACGACCAAGCGTCTTTCATTCTGTCGAGCGCGTTTTTTTGCCTGTGGTGAATTTGCCATTTTTTTCTTTCTATATTACAATGTGTTCTTGCATGTCAACTCACCAACATCCAGTTCGTGCCAAATTCTCAAGCCTAACGGAAGTGGGCTACACACACATTTAAAGTACTAAGATAGTTTAATTTTTATGATGTTCAATAAAGATTATTAGTATCCTAGAAGAGGCAGTCTTGGAGTGCATGTCGATATGCATCCAGAGTGATTGAAGTAGAAATAGCTGGTGCTGACAAAAAACTTTTGGGAAGGCGAGTTAATCTTCATGTCTGAAAAAGATCAATAAGTTTCTTTCCCATTACCTTTTTTATTAATGAGGGTATTGTGAAATTGGTCAACTGATAACTCGGTACTGTTTACATAAAAATTGTTGATTCAGGTTGGGGATGCAATATGAAAAAAAGTAGATGTTCATTTGTACATTTGGATGCTGTCGCATTGAAATTGGGGGTTTATTTCTTAAAAAATATCTTTCAGATATTACGATTTAAATTCAAAATTATCGGTAGAAATTTTAGCATTCAAGCCTTAGCATTTTAAACCAATCGACAGCGTATTAATATTGATTTACTTGCTTTCCATGACCAAAAGTAATTTCATAAAATTCCTGCGCTGTGAACAAGATAATTTTAAAAAAATGCGTTAATAGTCTATCCAATTAAGTGCATATGCTTTCGTTCATTTGTCACGAAATTGGGGTGTTCTTTTTTCAAGGAATGCCGCCATTCCTTCTGATTGATCTTCTGTCGCAAAAAGCGCATGGAATACCCGACGTTCATAAGTCAATCCTTTTGTTAGCGGAAGTTCCATTGCTTGGTTCACAGATTCTTTTGCAACACGCGTCGCCATCATTGATTTCTCAGCAATTTTATGCGCAGCTAAGAGCGCTTCTTCAAGGAGTTTTTTGCTGGGCACAACTCGTGAAACAAGACCAGAACGTTCAGCTTCTTCTGCTGACATAAAGCGGCCTGTTAATGTCATGTCCATAGCCTTTGATTTTCCAATTGCGTGTGTCAGTCGTTGGGAACCTCCCATACCAGGTATAACGCCCAAATTAATTTCAGGCTGTCCGAATTGCGCATTGTCGGAAGCAATGATAAAGTCACATGTCATAGCAAGTTCGCACCCACCGCCTAAGGCATAACCTGATACTGCTGCAATGATTGGTTTCCGAATTCCCATTAATCGGTTTGATGGATGCGCGAATAAGTCTTTATTAAAGACGTCAACGTAAGACATTGTTGACATTTCTTTGATGTCTGCGCCAGCTGCAAATGCCTTATCTGATCCGGTGAGTATAACACATCGAACTTGATTATTTTGATCTGCTTCTTCTAAAGCAGTACATAACTCTTCTAGCATGTACTGATTTAGAGCATTAAGTGCATCAGGACGGTTGAGTTTTATCGTACTAATATGGTCTTCAGTCTCTACAATGATGGTCTCAAAAGCCATGACCGATTCCTTACAACTATTATTACAAATTCAAAAAGTTAAGCCTTTCGACATGTTGTTTCAAGTTATCTTTGACATTTTGAGCAGAAGAAAGAGGAACGACCAGACTGGGTTATTCTTTTGATTGTACCCGCGCAATGAAAACGGCGGCATTTTTTACCTTCGCGACCATATACATCGAATGCATGTTGAAAATACCCAAGTTCACCGTTGGTTTGACGGTAGTCACGCAAACTTGATCCACCTGCATTAATGGCATCCTGAAGAACTTCTTTGATGATGGGTACTAACCGAGTAATGCGTCGCCGCGAAATTTGTGCCCCCTCGCGTTTGGGATGGATGCAAGCTCGAAAGAGCGTTTCGCAAACATAAATATTTCCAAGCCCAGCAATTATTTTTTGATTGAGAAGCACATTCTTGATGGGTGATCTTTTATCTTTTAATATACGTGTCAAATACTCTATGTTGAACTGTTCATCGAATGGTTCTGGTCCAAGATTTAAGAGCAATTTATGTTGAGTAATCGCCGAAGTCGAACAGAGATCCATCATTCCGAAGCGCCTAGGGTCATTGTAAGTTACTGTCTTTCCTGAATCGAGATGCAATAAAACATGATCATGTTTTTTTGATATGAAGTGCATTGTTGAGGATGAAGAAGTATTATATGAAACGCTTAAACGACCAGACATGCCAAGGTGAATAAGGAGTGTTTTATTTGAAGAAAGTTCTGCGAGAATAAATTTTGAACGGCGGTGAAGTCGCGTAATTCGTTGTCCAGTTAATTGGTGTGCCATCCGTTCCGGGAGAGGCCATCTTAAATCGTGACGATTCACTTCTGCTTTTTCAATCAGTCCTCCGCTCATGACAGGCGTCAGTCCTCGAAGGATCGTTTCCACTTCTGGTAATTCAGGCATTAGATGTTGCCTCAAGAAATTTGAGATTTATAATTATGAAGACGAGTTGAGGCAATAGATAATGAAAACTAGTCAACGCCAATCTACCACCCATTTTGGCTTTGAGACCGTTTCAGAAGCACAGAAAATCGGTCTTGTCAGGGATGTATTCAACTCCGTTGCTTCACGATATGACATTATGAATGATGTAATGAGCTTTGGTGTTCACCGTCTTTGGAAAGAAGCAATGATGGATTGGTTAGCGCCGCAACCGGGGCAATCTTTGCTAGATGTTGCTGGTGGGACAGGGGATATCGCGTTTCGTTTTTTAAAAAGGGCAAAACACAGTCAAGTGACTGTCCTAGATTTGACAGAGCCAATGCTTTTGCAAGGGCGTAGGCGTGCAGAAGCACAAAAAATGGCTGATAATTTAAATTGGGTTGTGGGAGACGCGGCAACGTTACCATTTATGGATAGAAAATTTGATGTCTATACCGTTAGTTTTGGGATTAGAAATACAATTAGTCCTAAAGATGTTCTTCTTGAGGCTTGGCGTGTTTTAAAGCCTGGAGGGAGATTAATGATTTTGGAATTTGGGCAAGTATCGAATGATATCTTACGTAGATTATATGACCATTATTCGTTTCAGGTCATTCCATATATGGGGCAGATTATTGCAAATGACCGCGCAAGTTATCAGTATCTCGTTGAGTCTATTCGTAAGTTTCCAGATCAATCAACCTTTCAAAATATGATTACAGAAGCAGGCTTTAATAATGTGAAGTATCGCAATCTTTCAATGGGGATTGCAGCACTTTATTCGGGTTGGAGAATCTGAGAAATTGAGCGGTTCGCGAAGGTTTTATCGAACATCAATTTTGATTGAAAAATATAGTATGGATTTTTTGCACCCACCTTTGCTGATTGGGCTCTTTTTCTCTGGTTTGTCAATATATTCACAGTTATGTTTGATTGATATCAATAGACAAAATTATCAGATAGGAATTTGGTAAAGGTGCGCGGTCCTCATAATCTTTGGCCATTACTTCGCGTTGTTGCTACTTTAGAGCGTACCGGTGCGATGGGTTTAGTGTTGAGTAGCTTGGATGCTCCTCCTTCAGTTCGCTTATTGGCGCATGTTCTTGGGTATCCACTTCAATGGCTTGGTTATAAGGGAGATCCTTCATTGCCGCCTGCAGCTCGTGCGCTTGTTGCCATGGGGCCGGCTTACATTAAATTTGGGCAAATGTTGTCAACGCGGCCAGACGTGGTTGGCAAAGATTTAGTTCAACAGTTACGTTTATTGCAAGATAAACTTCCACCATTTTCAGCTTCGGATGCAAGAGCAGTCATTCGACGTGAACTTGGTGTTGAAATTGAGGACGTATTTTCTGACTTTAGTGAGCCGATTGCAGCTGCATCTATCGCGCAAGTTCATAAGGCAAGGTTGAAAAGGTCAGGTGACTATGTCGCAATAAAAGTCTTAAGGCCCAATATTGAGCGAGCCTTTCGAAAGGACGTGGATTCATTTTATTTTGGCGCAGCGTTGATAGAATTCGTCGCTCCTTTTTCAAGGCGGTTGCGTCCGAGAGACGTTATTCGCCATTTTGATGGGGTTGTTCAAGGGGAACTTGACTTAAGATTAGAGAGTGCTGCCGCTGCGCAATTTTCTTCTAATACGCGAAAGGATGAAGGCTTTCAATTGCCGACTGTATTTTGGCACTTGTCTAGTCGCCGTGTAATGACATTAGCATGGGTTGATGGTGAGACACTTGGTGATAATGCCGCATTAGACGCAGCGGGGCATGACCGACAAGTTCTTGCTGAACGCTTACTGCGTCTTTTTCTAAAACATGCGTTTAGGGACGGTTATTTTCATGCTGATATGCATCAAGGGAACTTAAAAGTTGCACCGAATGGGGACATTGTTGCTTATGATTTCGGCGTTATGGGGCATATTGATGAGTACACACGTCGTGTTTATGCAGAAATTCTGTACGGCTTTATTCGTCGTGATTACAAACGAGTTGCAGCGGTTCATTTCGAAGCGGGTTATGTTTCAGCCAACAAAGACATGGATGAATTTGCACGCGCATTGCGGGCAGTTGGCGAGCCGATTTTCGGTATGGATGCGACACAGATTTCAATGGGTAATGTGTTAGCCTATTTATTTGAAGTTACTGAACGATTCGAAATGGTAACGCGGACAGAACTGATCCTATTGCAGCGTACAATGGTTGTCGTTGAAGGCGTGGCTCGGTCAGTTTACCCACAGTTAAACATTTGGGAAGCTGCAAAACCGGTCGTCGAAGATTATATTAAAGTCTCTATTGGTCCGCGCGCAATACTGCGAGATTTTGGTAAAACGCTACAGGTTATTTCTCGCTTTGGTCCTCGGGTACCCAAATTAGTTGAAACGGCATTAATTCGGCAGAATGAAATTGAAAATCAACCGCGAAAGGTCGATTGGTTATTATATTTTTTAGTTTGTCTTATTGGGTTTTTGGGAGGGGTATTAGGTACCGTTTTTTTTGTTGTATTCTAAATTCTGGTTTAGGTACAATGGCTATACGGGGCGTCGCTTTTTCGTCTAGAGCTGTGTGTTGTAACTCATGAACAACATACACGTCGTAGCTGTGATTTGAATTTTCCTGCAGAATGCTCGTGTTTTGATCATCAATTGACGAGAATCGAGCTCTTTTAAGTATTTTTTCAATTTGGATAAATGTCTGCCAATGTCGGGCAGTAAATTTGCCGATCTGAAAACAATCACACGCAGTTTTTTCGCTGGTGTTATTGCTAACAGTGATTTATTGGCTTTAACGGTTTTTACAGTGTGCTTTCCAAAAATAGCCCGTATCGTACCACGCGCTCTTCGTGTTATTAATTCGCTCAAAATACGTAGGAACTCGAACTTTAATTCTCAAGAATTCTGATAAAATGACGTTCGATTTGGGAAAACTTATTCGCTTGTATACCTTTGCAAAGGTCTGCTCTTTCGTCAGTTATCGTGTGGTGATTTACATCAGTAAATTCTTTCGTTTTCATCTTGAAGATCGAAAAATTGTCGCTACCGTATAAAAGTTATTGGATTGATGGGTTCAATTTAATGAAGAATGGAAATCTTCCAGCCACAAAGAGTCGGAAAAAAATTCACTTAAATAGTAAATGTAATCTTCCGGTCAATTCGATGTGGTTGCCACTCTAGGAAAAAAGAAGAAAAGTAAAACGAAAAAGAAATTTCCGATTACAGATTCTCTATAGCCAGTGCAATTCCTTGACCACCACCAATGCACATTGTAATTAACCCATTTTTTCCATCAATTCGCTTTAATTCATAAAGAGTCTTTATGGTTAGAATGGTACCAGTCGCACCGATAGGATGTCCAAGTGCGATAGCACCGCCATTGGGATTAACTTTTGTTGGGTTTAATTTGAGCTCTTTATTCACTGCCAAGGCCTGTGCGGCAAACGCTTCGTTTGATTCAATTACATCAAAGTCATCAAGTGACATTCCGGTTTTCTTGAGTAGATTTTTCACTGCGGGAATGGGGCCTATTCCCATAACCTCAGGTCTAACGCCAGAGTGCGCATAACCAATGATTCGTGCTTTAGGCATGAGGTTGTTTTTTTCTGCGGCGGAGGCATTGGCGAGAACGATTGCTGCTGCACCATCATTAATTCCAGAAGCATTACCAGCCGTTACGGTACCATCTTTTTGAAAGACAGCCTTAAGACTAGAAAGGCTTTCGATTGTTGTTGCTTTGGGATGTTCATCGCGGTTAAACATTACTTTTTCACGACGCACATTAATTTCAATTGGTATGATTTGACTCTCGAAATAGCCTTCTTTGATAGCGTTCGCGGCCCTGTTTTGACTTTCTAGTGCAAAGTGATCTTGGTCTTGACGTGAAATTTGGTGTTCGTTTGCCACATTTTCAGCTGTTACGCCCATGTGACCCGTTCCAAATGGACAGTTCAATGCGCCAATCATCATATCAATGGTTTTTGAATCACCCATTTTTTGCCCCCAGCGCTGGGATGGAATAATAAATGGGCTGCGCGACATTGATTCGGCGCCACCAGCTATTGCAAACGACGCATCCCCAAGCATTAGCGATTGCACAGCAGAAATCACTGCTTGGGCACCAGAGCCGCATAAGCGATTAACGTTCATTGCTGGTGTGCTTACTGGAATTCCTGCCTGAATTGCTACCGCTCTCGACAAATACATATCTCTTGGCTCGGTGTTAATAACATGACCGAAGACCACATGTTCAATTTGGTTTGGATTAACTTTGGAACGTTCCATTACCGCTGCTGTAACTGCGGTAGCGCTGTCTATTGCCGTGACCGATGAAAGTGATCCGCCAAACGTTCCGATAGCGGTGCGCGCTCCATCCAAAATAACAATATCAGACATAGTTGTCGTTTCCTCAAATAGGTGATTTTACAAGTAACGTTCCTTAACTTTCAATTACTTGCCACTTTTGTTTGTTACAGGCAAGTTGAATTTTATTCTTAATTATTCATATAAATTCGATTAAAGTGAGCTATTGTTATTTCGACCATTACTGTTGCTTGAGATGCGAATCGAAATGGTTAGTTGATATGTGGGATTGGGAATTTGAAATTTAGAGTTATCGTTAAGTTGTTACTATAGGTTTGATATGAAACCAGAGGAAATCAGAATTATTTGCTAACCTGTGGATTTAGAAATCCGACAAACATCGTGCGCTGCATAAACCTTGCTGGTAATCTGGGCAATTAGAAGATGCTTGAGTGAAGAGGGGAGATTAGTGCACTTTAGTAAGGCGCGTGGTCATTCGATTCAGTTAATTTATCAGTTTGGTCCAAGTTGCAAAAATAGTCATCTCGAATTACTAATATCCTGTTAGTCTTGCAAAAATATCATAGTGATATGATAATATTAGAAAATAAAATTCCAGATGTCGTTGATTTGAATTCCGCCTACATAATATTTCCAATATATTGTGATTCGTTGGAAATAAAATATTATATGATTTTCTTAAGCTTATCCCACGAATGTGTAACGAGTTTTGAATTAATTTAAGCTAAAAATTAATAAAATCAGTAACTTATTAGATGTCATAACATTTTTATAGTAGACTGGTTTTAATTTATTGAATTTATTGAATTCTTAACGGGACACTAGTGATCTTGAATATTCATTTTGGCGTCTTGAGGCTGATAAGGTGTGGGAAATTCGAGAAAGATCACAAATAACATTGGTAGCTAACAAAGGGTGATGCCCATGATAGTTGTTTACCCAATGTAGATGCTCGTGGTGGCTTTCCGAAAGAAATTATGCAGCATTTTAAAGTAACAAAATTTGACAATCGAAATTGCAGTATTTTAGTGAATGCGCATTTTCGCTGTCACTTTTTGTTGATATTTTTAGTGAAGTAGGTATGTCGGAAATCACAGAATCTTCCATTTAATTCCAAATTGCAAAAAGGCTTAAGTATGACCTAAAGTTTTAAAGTCTGGTTCTTAATGCTTATCATCATCAATTCGTAGTTTGTGTATACGCGATCCGAATGGCTGATAATAATATTGGCTTTGAGGCCACTCATTTAAGTGATATGGTGCAGGGGAGTAGATCATATCAGTAATGGACTCTTACTTTGTATAACCCATCACAAGTTATTCGACTATAGGATGTTTATACTTTCACCGGACCGTGAGATTTTGATTGCCGATACTGTATTTGGAGAAGGTTACCAAGACTTGCTTGGATAAATTTGACCAAAAGCAAATATTGGTACCTGACGATACGATTGATCAGCTTCCTGCATTTGATTATGTTGAATGGCACCAAAGGAATGCTTTTAAGGGAACACATATCATGTTATAAATCGCAAAAAAACACATTGTTATGTGGTGTAAACTTATTTTTTTCACTCAAGTTGGATCCCTGGATAAACGGTGATGTGTGTGACTTAATCAACGTCAAACTGTAAAGAACGCACAAGGCCAAATTTTTTTGTTTCGCGTAATTTTTCTAGAATACTCTTAGGAATTGGGTGATCAACATAAAGGAGAGCAATCGCTTCACCGCCCGGCAGATTGCGCCCAAGTGTGAAATTAGCAATGTTTACACCGTTTTCAGCCATCGCATTACCGAGTATACCAATAATTCCAGGTTTATCCTCATTTGTTGTATACAACATTATTTTGCCAATTTCAGCGTCAATATTTATACCTTTAATTTGAATAAATCGAGGTTTTCCGTCTGAAAACACGGTACCAGCAATTGACCGTTTGCGAATTTTCGAGGTCATGGTTAGTTTAATATAACCTTCGAAAGCGCCTGATTTCTCCTGTCGCGTCGTGGAAGTTTGTATACCTTTGTCCTTTGCCACTATTGGCGCTGATACCATGTTGACATCAGGGTTTTGATGTTTAATGACACCTGCCAAGGCGGCGCAATTCAGAGCATCGAGATTCATATCACATACCGACCCATCGTATAAAATATTGATGGCTTTGATTGGTTCATCAGTTAGCTGTCCAATGAACTGCCCTAGATGACCTGCAAGTTTAATCCAAGGTCGCATTAATTTGGCCTCTGCGGAAGTAACAGACGGCATATTGAGCGCATTTGTGACAGCGCCGGTTAGAAGATAGTCGGACATTTGTTCGGCGATTTGAATAGCGACATTTTCCTGCGCTTCACGAGTGGCAGCACCTAAATGTGGCGTGCAAACGACATTAGGTAAGCCAAAGAGAGGATTTTTAGTTGCTGGTTCAATAGCAAACACATCAAGTGCAGCCCCAGCTACATGCCCAGATCTTAATGTTTCCGCTAGCGCATTCTCGTCAATAAGACCGCCCCTTGCACAGTTAATTATTCTAACACCTTGCTTTGTCTTTTGGAGATTTTCTTTGCTGAGGATGTTTTGGGTGAACGATGTTAAGGGTACATGTAGCGTGATGAAATCTGATTGTGACAATAGTTCATCCAAGTTAACTTTCGCAACATGAATTTTGGCGGCTTTTTCGTCAGAAAGAAAAGGGTCGTACGCAATAACTTTCATTCTCAATGCACGAGCACGATCACATACAATACTTCCGATATTGCCGATACCGATGACGCCAATTGTTTTATTGGTTAATTCAACACCCATGAATTTTGATTTTTCCCACTTACCGGATTGTGTAGAACTGGAGGCGGAAGGAATCTGTCTCGCCACAGCAAACATCATTGCTATTGCATGCTCAGCGGTGGTTATCGTATTTCCGTAAGGGGTGTTCATTACGATAACGCCGCATTTTGATGCAGCTTCCGTGTCAATATTATCGGTACCAATCCCCGCTCTTCCAATGACCTTGAGCGCGTTAGCTTGTGCAATAATTTCTTTAGTTACTTTGGTTGCTGAGCGAATTGCCAAACCATCATAGTTCTTGATTTCTGAAAGCAATTTGTCAGTGTCTTTGCTAAGATTGGGATTAAAAACAGCGTCAATTCCACGGTCACCAAAAACTTTTAGGGCAGTTTTTGAGAGCGTGTCTGAAATGAGTACTTTAGGTGCCATTTTATTGGTTCCCGCAAGAAAATAACTATTACGCTATTAGTGCTTTACTATATTGAATCTTTGAATTCATATAGGCTTCATGAAATTGAATTATTCAATTTTGATTTGGTATAAGCAATTTCAAAAGTTAGCAGTCTAAAAATCAGTTGATAGAAAATATGACAGTCGAATTTCTTAGACATTCACATTTCAACATTCAGCTAAAAAATCGCCGAGATGCTCTCTCATTTTCGTAGGCCCATTCAAGCCACAGTAACATAGTTTTAATATCGGATGTTTCAACTGTACCGCCGCACCAAATACGTAAACCAGGCGGAGCATCACGATAGGCATTAATATCAAAGGCAATATTTTCTTTTTCAAGTTTCTTAGCAATTACTTTCGCAAATTCTGCATCATTTGAAATCGCTGTATCTGTGAATTGCAGGCAGACAGACGTATTTGAGCGCGTTGATTTATCTTTTGCGAGATTATCAATCCATTCCCGTTCATCGCAGAAGTCCCAGATTGCTTTTGCGTTTTTATTTGCACGGGCAATGAGGCCTGAAAGACCACCAACAGAACGCGCCCAAGCCAAGCAGTTGAGATAGTCTTCAACGACTAACATAGACGGTGTGTTAATTGTTGAGCCTTCAAAAATACTGTCAATGATAGAGTTGTTTTTTGTTAAACGGAATATCTTTGGTATAGGCCAGGTTGGAGAATAGGATTGCAGCCTTTCAATTGCTTGAGGACTCAGAATAAGCATTCCATGCGCGGCTTCTCCACCAAGAACTTTTTGCCAAGAAAATGTTGTTGCATCAAGTTTCTTCCAGGGAATGTCCATTGCAAAAACTGCGGACGTGGCATCACAAATTGTCAATCCCGCACGGTTTGCGGGAATGATGTTTCCTGACGGTATGCGAACGCCGGATGTTGTGCCGTTCCACGTAAAGCAGACATCTCTGTCCCAATTAACAGTTGATAAATCAACAATGTTTCCATAATCAGCTACTTTGACTGTCGCCTTTAATTTTAATTCATTGACGCAGTCTGTTACCCAGCCACTTCCGAAACTTTCCCAAGAAAGCATTTCCACTTCACGGGGGCCAAGGAGATTCCACATTGCCATTTCGAAAGCACCAGTATCTGAAGCAGGTACAATTCCAATTTTGAAGTCAGATGGAATGTTAAGTAAATCACGAGTTTCTTCAATTGCAGCTTTTAGTTTTAACTTTCCGACTGAGGCTCTGTGAGAGCGACTAAGCGCTGCATTTTGTAATAATGAAAGGTTGAAGTTGGACGGTTTTTTACAAGGCCCAGAAGAAAAATATGGGCAAGATGGTCGTTCGGCTGGGTAAGTTAAAGACATTGCTGGCGTTTTTGTTATGACAAAGTAAATTAAAATGACATTGATTGCTAGACCGCATACGCTTACCTGATTAAAACAGCAAGAGAAATTGGCTTATTTTTTCGGGTATATAGTCATTATCAAAATTGTTGATAAAAAAGTTCATAGCAACCCTAAATGATCAGGGTTAGACATCTTTGTTTTGCCTTGTTTACGTTAATGAGAGACTGCTTTATGTTTGTTGTTACGTTACTTACAAAGCCAAACAGTGATCGATTAGAGCAAGATTTAGTCGAGTCCTTAAGACAAAAATGGGACGGGACTGATTTCATGTGGTTAGCGCCCAAAGAAGTGGCCGAATTCTCTCTCTCTGATATGCCCTTAGATAGAGAGGTCGTTTGGACCGAATTACAGGCAAAAGGCATTGACCTTCTTATTCAATTTGCAAGTCGGCGTCGTAAGGCAATATTACTTGCTGACATGGATAGTACAATTATTCGGCAAGAGTGTATTAATGAATTGGCAATTGAGATGGGAATTGGTCCTCAAGTTCAAGAAATTACTGCGCGAGCAATGAATGGAGAATTGAATTTTGAAGAATCATTGATTTCTAGAGTGCGTTTTTTGGAAGGGCAAAGCGAGAAAGTGATTGATACAGTTTGGAATAATCGCATTGACTTTGCGCTCGGCGCTCAAACTTTGTTGCAAACGCTGCGCGCTTTTGGCGTTTACACGGTATTGGTATCAGGTGGGTTTTCGGCATTTACGTCTCTCGTCGCAAAGAAATTGGGTTTTGATGAGCATCATGCTAACCAGTTGTTAATCAAAGACGGTAAATTACTTGGAAAAGTAGCGCGTCCAATTCTTGGACGATCTTCAAAAGTGAAAATTCTGGAAGAGGTCACTCAACGGCTCGGGTTTTCGAAAAAGGACGTTATCTCTGTTGGTGATGGAGCTAATGATTTAGATATGTTGAGAGCGTCCGGTACTGGGATTGCATTACATGCAAAGCCAGCTTTGGCAGCGAAGTGTGATATGAGGGTTAATTTTGGTGATTTGACGTCACTACTTTATCTTCAAGGTTATTCTCGTGACTTATTTGTGAAGACATAAATCAAAGGAAGCATGAAAATCAACCTCTGATAACACATGCATTTTGGGGTGTAATTTTGTTATCGTTATATATTTGATTGTTGGCAGACATTGACCCAGATCCAAAAGTTATCCTTTTGATCTTGGCACATTTCGTGAAATTATTCATTGTAGGTATGCAAAAAATAGCTTGATAGATTAATTCTTCGTCGGATTTAAATTATAAGATTGAAGTTGTAGTTTGATGGCTTCTTCTGGAGAAGGAATGTCTATAGAAGCCTTCATGTTAAGCAAAAATAATCCGTTCGCAGCTGTGACATGGAGTCATCTTCCACTAAACAATATTGCAGTTCATATCAGAACTGAAAGTGGGTCATGACACGCCATTGTTAAAGATGCAGTAATCGCTATTAATTTATCGGGAATTGTAAGTGTCGTTAAAGATGTTAGTCTAAAATCAGATATAGATTTTCAATTCAAAGCAGAGTAAGTGCTGGGTTTATTGTATTATTTGATTGGTTGATTCTTGACGTAAACGCTATGATCAGAAATTTCAGCTTCAATCTCAAATAAATTCACGTTTTTTGTTTTACATCAATTGGTGGCGAGCATACTGAACCGCAGGCGATCGCCGTCTCATCCAGTGTTTGCGATAATACAAATATTAACCTCTTGAACCATCTAACAATTAAATTTATTCGATTTCTAACGGAGCATGAATGACATGAATGACATGAATGACACGAATAAATCTTTGAAATAAATTCGTAATTGAATGTGAACGGTAGTACAAAACAAATGTAGCTTAAGGTTAAGAAATGAATTCAATATTTAAACAAATAGTATATACAATAGCACTGTTAGCTTTAGCAGTTTCAGCAGTAGCGGCTCAAGCTACCAGTAAGAATCGTGTTGCTGAGTTTACAAATTGGAGTGTTTTTGTGGAAAATAATCCAATGATTTGTTGGAGTGTATCAGCACCTACAAAACAGGAAAATCGGCAAAAGGGTCGACTTGTTCAAGTAAAACGCAGTGCCACCCAATTGATGGTAAGTGTTGTACCGTCAAAAGGAATTGGTGGGCAGGTTGGCTTTACGGGAGGGTATCCCTTTGAGTCGGGATCGACAGTAAACCTTAATATTGATGGAACGGCGTTTCAGTTAACGGCCGGTTCGGAGGACAACAGCTTAAAACATGCTGAGTGGGCTTGGCCAAAGAATGCAGAAGAGGATGCAAAAATCATTGACGCGTTGAAGCGCGGTAACAGAGCAGAAATTCGTGGAAAATCCACTCGCGGTACAAACACCATTGATACATTTTCACTCATCGGGTTTACTGCGGCATTGGAAGAAGTGAGAAGTAAATGCAAAAGCTGAAATTGTGAATGCTTGTAATGTTGAATGTTTGCCAGCCGTTAATAGAAGACAGATGAGAAAAATACTGATCAACTTTGATATTGGTTTCCCACAATATTTATAGTGAAGTAAATTCTCAAAAAGGCATTAGCATTTGATTTAGTTTTGCTCTTCTTGACTGGACTTGCTTTTTTTAATGTTGGTCTTTGTTCGACTTTTTAGTGTCGCATTGTACAGAATAATTTAGTTTGAGTTTGAGTTCAGTGTGTGTAAACAATTTCAAAGGGTGTCTATTGTGGTAATATTTCTCCTTTAAAATTCATCTTAATTTTTTGTGATTGTAACTTTGCCAGATTTAGACCCCAGAAATTATTCAATGAGTTCTCTCAAACCTGAATTTCGTGTTTTGCCCCGTGAAGTACCCATGCATAATGATTCGCAAATAAACTTGCTTGGCCTTACTCGTGCACAATTAACCGAGAAATTGTCCGAATTTGGTACGCCGAAAAAGCAATTAAATATGCGAACATCACAAATTTGGCAGTGGCTTTACGTTTGGGGTGTTAATAATATTGATGCAATGACAAATTTATCAAAAAAGTATCGTGATGAATTGAAAAAGAATTTTGTTATTGCACCTCCAGAATTAGTATCAAGACAGGTTTCAGGAGACGGAACGCGAAAATATCTTCTTCGAATTGAAAAAAATCACGAAGTTGAGGCAGTTTATATTCCAGATGAAGGGCGTGGCACACTTTGTATATCATCCCAAGTTGGGTGTACATTGACATGTTCGTTTTGTCATACTGGGACACAACGGTTAGTTCGTAATCTGACATCTGCTGAAATTGTTGGCCAAATTATTTTGGCGCGACATGACTTAGAGGATTGGCCAGTGCCAGGAGTATCCACAAATAGAAATCGCGCTATAACAAATTTAGTACTAATGGGCATGGGAGAACCACTCTTTAATTTTGAGAATGTTCGTGACGCACTAAACATTACAATGGACGGGGAAGGAATTGCGTTAAGTCGCAAGCGCATTACGCTATCAACAGCTGGGATTGTAAGCCAAATAGCAAGAACAGCCGAAGAAATTGGTTGTTTACTTGCAGTTTCGTTGCATGCAACAACTGATCAGCTTCGTGACAAATTAGTACCCATTAATAGGAAATGGAATATTCAAGCCTTATTTGACGCTTTACGATCCTATCCTCGGTTGAGTAATTCAGAGAGAATTACATTTGAATATGTGATGTTAAACGACATTAATGATCGCGAGGAAGATGCGATACGTCTTGTTGATTTGATTAAGGGCATACCAGCAAAAGTAAACCTCATTCCATTTAATGAGTGGCCTGGATCACAGTACAGAAGATCATCACATAAAAGAATGCAAAAATTTGCAGGAATTATTAATAGAGCGGGCTATGCTTCACCTATCAGAACACCTCGAGGAGAGGATATTCTCGCAGCTTGTGGTCAATTGAAATCTCAAACAAAAAGACATCGCTTAAGATAATAACGGTGATTTGTTAACTCTAAAGTGATCACTTACGAGTAAAATAGACGTAAGTGTTTGGGTATGTGGTGAACATTTGATTATACAATAATGATTTCAAATCCAAAGCTGAAAAAGTGATGATTTTAATGCATTATTTGAGCGTCTATGTCTTAATGAATACACCAAAATTGGAATGCTAAACCTCAATTTAAAATAAATGACCGATTTTTGTGTTATTTCAATGAAGTGGTAAGATTAGAGTATTGTAAGGGGAATTATACATGATTAACCTTCATATTATACGTATTGGCTCTGACTGATGATTAAACGTATATATGGTATTTTTGGTTAATCAGATATATAAGCCCCTAAATTTTCCATCGACTTTTGCAAGTGGCTCTAAAGTATATAATTCCTATTGATTGACGCTCTTAAAAAATTAACTCTTCGTAACAAAGTATTAGCACAGATATTATACTACTTACCTTACCTTATTCTTAGCTCTCTGTGATCACTGCCTCATGAACTTTCCAGATTGCTTTTGTTAAATCATCAACTTTCGTAGAAGGTCGCCCATGTGGTTTGCCTTTATATTCTCGACGACAAAGTTGATTTTGTGATCGATTTTCCGCCTCCCGGACTCGAGATATTATTTCTTCATAATCCAAAACTTTTGCTCCTGCTTTCTCATATTCAGGTCGCACTTGTTGTAATTTTTTTTGTACTTGATAACGATCATCTAACCGATCATAATCTTGCTCGTGTAAAATCAACCAAATTTCAAAACAAGAATTTGATCGTGCAACCCGAATACCATTCTTTGCACAAAGATTGACTGCTTCTTCATACCTCTCATGTTCATCTCGGTCAAATACCGCCCAGATTTCGTCTTTTTCCTCAAAAAAATTTCGCTTCGGTCTATTATCTTTTGTTAATTTTTTTGATCGCGCAAATTGTAATGCTTTCTGAACTATTGTGATTGGCGTTCCTGCGCCAGCATAGGATTCAATTGAAATTAAAGTGTTTTTACAATTTTTCCGTATAGCAGAAAAATATGGAGATTATATACTTAAGTAAACAAACTACCAAATATAGAAAGTAATCAGTAAATTTCTGATTATTTACACCACTTATAGTGTTTTTTTATTTAAGTATATAAGCCCCAAAAATATCCAGGTTCTGTATTTTTTCCTTCACAAAATAATATAAATCGAACTTTTGGAGTTCTTTTTGGCCCTTGTCGCCGAATATTGCCAGTTCGACGTTTTGCCATTTTCAAAGAAAATCAAATAATGCCGATACCGGGTCATCGTTTGGGACGGCTCCATATCGTCCCTGTAAGTATCCGCGCTCAATATTGTCTCTCTTCCGAGTTTGAATGTCGGTTAACGGATATATTTTCGTCGCTCCTTCGGTATTTTTTTCAGCGAACCAAAGTTGATCACGTCTCAGTATGGGTGACTGCATCAAATTAGTATCATGCGTTGTCGCAATGAGTTGCGCACCGTTATTGTTTATTGACGAACAAAATAGCTTTAGAATGGCTTCACTTGCGTAAGTATGTAAGCTGGAATCGATTTCATCAATAATAATTGGCAGCCCTTTATCTATCGCCTTAAAAACTTGGCTAAGAATAATTAATAATCTTTTCGTTCCGGCACTCTCTGCATTCAAATCAAAATGTACTACTTTTCCACCTTTTCCACGATGCGCCAGCTCAATTTCTATATTCTCCTCATCATCATTTGAGTTAAATTTTATCGCTCCTTCAGAAAATTTTTCAAATAACGCATTAAGTTCACGCTTAGATATACGGCTTTCTTCCGGCACTTTCATCTCTTTTTTTTGATATCCAATAACTCCTGTATTAATTAATTCTAAAAAATTAATTATACGGTTATCAACCCCGGCTTCCTTAACTGAAGACGAAGCTTTAAATCCTGAAATTGAAATTTCATTGAAGAACACAATATCTTGAAAATACTTATAAAGACGTGATAGAAGTTCATGGCCATTTTGTGCTGCTGCTGAAAGAAACAAACTATTTGAACGTGTGAGTTTGGCAATGGTTTGGTTCTGTCCCTTTAGTTCGCGACCAAAATCAAAATCCTGTTCTTTACGCTCATAAAGTTTTCGACGATGTGCTTTTGGAATTTCGTATAACCATTCCGACGTAAATGCCTCATTGGTTGCTTCAAATCCATAGTGATAGCGAATGTCATTAAGTACGAAATCAATTTCAAAACAGGATGGTTTTTCCGAACAATCTGGATCGAGCAAATATGGACGACGTGGAACTCCTCCCGTAGGTTCACCTTTAGTCTGCGACCATAGAATCATCAAACTCATTCTTAACAATGCGTTAATAAAGTTAGTCTTGCCGGATGCATTAGCACCGTAAATGACGACAGCTGGTACAATCGCTTTGCTATCCACGACTTTACAGTCGATCAACCCATCTTTGAAATCCTTTAAAGCTGAGGCCGCAAATAACAGTTCTTGTCGCTCATAAATAGAACGATGGTTTTCAACAGCGAAACGCAGTAACATCTGTTTAACTCTTTTTTCCTTAGTACTTTGTATTACTTTGTATATTTATTATACTATTCGTTAAAATTATGCAAATTTTCATTTAACTCTGTTAAATTATACTTATTTAGATACTAATTCAATGAATTAATTCATAACAATTTTTCGTGATTTGCTCATCATTCAGTAAAATGCAAAATCACAAAATTTACCTTCCAAACATCAATTCTAAGTTATGTCGTTTTTGTAAGCCTTCATTATTTTGAAGAAATTTCCATAATATCTCTAATCTGTTCGCTACTAATTTTGGGAAGGAGTCTTTGTGCAATCTTTATTGATTGTAGGCGCATTTTCTCCTTGATATCAAGCCATTTTTCCTTTTATTCTTGAGTTTCATATTCATTTGTAGCAGTGATTTGTGTGTCCTCGGGCAGTTTTTTTCTTTTGCCATATTCATTTTTCCAGATAGATCTCGTTGCGTAGTCAGCCGTCTTCCATAACCAAGAGCTCAGATTTCGAATGGAATGGCCGCTAGTTGCAGCGTTACATGCTTCGTCTATCGCTTTTGCGACGCATTCATCAATTTCAAAACTTAGAACATTATCTCCCCGCTTTTTCTGGAGGCGGAATTTCACGCCAGAAAGAAAACCACTGGCAGCAAGTGATTCTAGCACCCCCGATATATCACCTTGATTAATTGACTTATGAGCCAGATTCAGAAGGCTTTTGACGGTTTTCGTATTAGTCTGTTTTTCGTTCAATTCGACACTTTGATATTAGATTTTTTTTGGAAGTCTCTATTCAGAAATGTTCAGCGAAACAGCTATGGCTCTTTTTTTTGACGGGCTTTTTTACGAATAATTTGAAGGAAGAACAGTGGATAAAAGCAAATGTATTGCGACTCAAAAGTAACCTCAAGATCAACTTTTAATCTTACTTACAGGATCGGCGATGTTCTCGCGCTTGCTGCACAGTAACCCATTGCTATTTCGCGATATGGTAGGCATTGCGCTGTAGTTCTCGCCACTTAGGAATTCGATATTCTCCATCATAACATTAACAACCGCTCGCACATTATGCGAATGATCTGGACACAGAAATCATAACTAGCTTATTAATAACTTAAGTTGAACGATCTATGAATTATCTTGATTTTGGCACCAGAATAACTTAATCAAGAAATACTCGCAAAACTCTACATTTAAGCGATTTTTTCCTGCTTTCGGGCCTTTTGTTAAAAAGCTGAAGGAATATGCAGCATTTCTTCATATGAAAAAAAGAAACTACAACACATAGAGGAAATCACGACATGTCCTTATCTTCATTCATATCATATCTCTGGAATCGATGTTAAGGGGAATGAGGCCCTGCGTTAAGCACGGAACTCGGCCCCCTGAATGAAAAGCACCAACGCTTTGTCGCCGCCCTTG
>JAPORV010000185.1 GCA_026710055.1 Aestuariivita sp. | reverse complement strand
AAATGCCCGTAAAGGGCAACAGATTCACTCGACATCATAATTTTGCAAGTTGCTCTTATGATTATGGAAAACATGAACTGAAAGCTCAAAATCATCGTTTGCATTGGCACCTGCCCTTTTGCGGCGCTTGCGCTGTACAAGGAAAATGGCGTTGCAACGAACACCCGGACATAATCTCGGATTCAAAAAACACGCCAGCCCAATGCTGCAGGCCAATGCTTTCATGTGCTGTTCGGAAATCGGTATCAGAGCCAGGAACAGCAAAATTTGCCAAATGCCTCCCTTGCAGGTGGAAAAAAGAGAGAGAGGCCAATGGACTGGATCAATCAAGCCATATAGACGGGTGACAATGGTTTGCGCCTATTCACGATACATTTGAAACCGGTCAAGGTTTCTTCCATATAAAAAGTTGCCGCCATAAAAAAGCTGCATCACTGCAAAATGGACATATCGTAAAATATCGGGCAAATATATGCTCCACTATAAACAGGATGTAAAGATTAGCGACCCGATGGCAAACGCGCGGTATCTGGAAGTGTACCTTGCAAGAGCCAAAGTGCAGATCGAAAGCAATCGTTTCTGGGGAAATGTCGTTGGCGCAATCTTCACGCTTGGCTGATCTGGCCTTCAAGTTTACAACATGAATGCCCAGCAAGCGGTGCTGGGCGAGTGCCTGACCGGGATCAAATGGCGGCTAAAAAATATCGAAATCGAAATGAAAGCCGAGTTTAAGCGGATCGAGGCGCGCTTGGCTGAATAAGGCAATGCCGATGGGTCCAGTTAACATATGCTGGGGCCAATTGCAAAATTATCGGAGATTTTACAGCAAAAATGGCACTTTGATCGCATATGATCAAAGTTAATTTGGGCGTAAATGGATGATTGCAAATAATGCGGGTTCATTTTCAGCCAATATAAGCTGAAACCCCGTATAGTCGCAGGTGGTCTTGGTTGAAATCAGCCTATGATTGCGAACCGCTGTACCCGCTGAGGTAACGTTTTGAAAAACCTGTTTTGCGAACAAGTTGCGCGCGGGATATGATACCTCCCGATCGCGCGCGGGTTGAACTTGCCGCAAAGCCATCAATATAATCTCATGAAAACAGGTTGGAAAAAACAATGATGATGTCGAATCTCTGCCCGCCGTTGAAAGAACCCGGAAAAGATGAGCGGCGAACGGGTATTTAACGGAACCAGGGCACCGGTCTTCACAACTTGAGAACCAGGGGGACGACGCGATGGTCGAGAAGTTTCTCTACTGGTTCACCGGAGTTGAGCGCTGGCATGTTGAAAGCGTGTTGGATAATGAGACACGAAGCTTAAATTATGTGGCCGCTTCATGAGGACCCCGTTAGAGCAGGGAGCGCCGGTTCCATTACGCGGATATTTGTCGGAGAATGGCATGGAAACTGCGTTCGAACAGGTTTTGTCAAAATTGCGCGGCGGAACGTTGCCTGATCTTGTAGAGGCGAAGTTCGGTGTAAAGCAAACCTGTGAAACTCGTTTTTGGCTTGATGGTTTTAGCGGGAACTGGGATTGGGTATCTGGCAGCTACAGGCTCAAAATCAAGCATGGTGGCGCCGGATTTTATCATGAGTTTTATGACGGGAAACTCGCCAGGCCGCGTCACGGCCATCTTTATCGCAAGCAGGGCAACTGAGAGAAATCGAATATGCCACGAATTTTTTTGTACAAAGAGATCATCGCTGTATTGTCTGAAAATGACAATCGCTGGATGACATATGCTGAGCTGGCAGATTCGGTCAACAAGCGCGGAAACTACCAGAGAACGTCGAGAGCCAAAACAGTGGACCGCGAGCCAAAACATATTCGGGTGCGTGTTCGAAAACATCCCTATTCACGTCATTTTGAGATCGATGGCAATAAAGTGCGGTTGTCAAAATATGGGATTGTCACAGCGTCAAACGCTTTGGCAGGCGACCAGTATAATATGCTCAAGGGATCACAGTCTGCAAATGTTTGCATCCGCGAAAACGAAGCCGGCATTTTGCGCCTGCTTGAAATCATGCGACGGCTCCGCGACCCGAACACGGGATGCCCCTGGGACATTGAGCAGGATTTCAAATCCATAGCGCACCATGCGATTGAAGAGGCCT
>JAPORV010000030.1 GCA_026710055.1 Aestuariivita sp. | reverse complement strand
AATCTCCCCGGCCAGCGCCTTGAGAGTCCAGTGCCGGGCGTGTGCCGGCGGCGGGAGGACAATATCACACTTCCAAAAGAAATAGAATTGCTTGTTTTAAGTCATACACTAGTGATCAACGCGGTTATCGCCTGGCGCATCATGGTGATGGACCTTCTCGGACGTCATGTTCCCGAATGCGAACCGGAACTGAAGTTTACTGGGGAAAAACTTGCGTTCATGCGCTCCCATGCAGGGGAAAGGAGCATGCAGCCTTCCGGAAAACTCGGAGTCGCGGTGCGCATTGTCGCCCATCTGGGTGGATACAGGGTGCGTGGGCGTAATTCCGAACCCGGTCACGAAATCATCTGCCACGGTCAGACGCGGTTGAATTACGCCACCCAGGGCCATGCGATGGGGCATTCGGCAGGCTATGCCAAAGGTCTCTCGGACGGATCTAGGGGAAATTCAGACAACAACACATTATCGTTGTCACGCAAACTTATGGTGACACGGTAGCGCAAGCCAAATGTACAGTTGATCGCTAGTAGAGCAGTTTTTGATGCCACTGAGCAATTACCGATACTTTTTCATTAAATTATTCAATTGGTTATAAGGATTTTTGGAAATATTTATAGACTTTTTGACTGGTTTTGCAGAGGGTTTTAGACTTTTGCAGCAAAAAAATCATTGAATATCAGTGTTTTTATGGAATAAGGGATAGTTAGTTAGCTGGAATGACTGGATGTAACTGTTGTAGGCTTGCTAATCATGACGTTTAATATAAAATCACAAAAAATTAAGAGTATGAAGATGAAAAATTATAATATCCAGTTGGCGTATGCAACAGATATGAATTACATTAAACCAACACTTGTTTCAGTGATGTCAGCTCTCGAATATACATCTAAACCTGTATTATTACATTTGCTTGGTTATAAACTCAGCGATTTTGCTTTTGAAAAGTTTGCTTTAGCTTGCAAGAAATTTCCAGGAACTAAATTGAAGTACCATCAAATTACTAATGATATGTTAACTGGAGAAGATCAAGACATACGTCTGCCACCAACCACTTTTAGTCGGCTATATTTACCTGAACTTATTGATATAAATGATGGGGATAAGGTTCTTTATATTGATTCGGATACCATTGTCTATGGGGATATTTCCCCAATCTTTGAAATCAATCTTAATGGTTCATATATAGGAGCAGTGAGAGATATTGCTGTTTTGAAATTAAGAACTTCAAAATCTGATGAAAATATGTTTATAAATGAGTATAAAGATATTATGAATCCTTTTTCTGTAAGTGATTACTTTAATGCGGGTGTTTTGCTTCTGGATTGTAAATCAATAATTGATAATCAACATCTTTTAAATCAGATGAAAGATGTCAAAACTGCATCAAAGTATTATTCATTAGATCAATCACATTTGAATAATTTATTTAAAGGAAATGTTACATATTTAGATCCAAAATATAATTGTTATTGGGGTAATTTCAGAAATTTTACAAAACATAAATACTATGATAGATTTAAGAATGAAAGTAAATCAAATATCGATAAAAATCCTATAATTGTACATTTTGTAGGGCCTTTAAAGCCTTGGAACAGCCCTGATATATCTAGACTTGAAAAATTAGTGGGAAAATTGTTAGGCAAGAATTTTAAGCCAAGTAAATATCACGCATTATTATATAAACATTTGGCAAAAAGATATCTGAACATGTTAAACTAAAATTAGTATATTCTAGGGCCCGTTGACAATTGATCTGTTTCACGTGATTCTCTTTTTCAACAAGTGCGATCAAAAGCGCAAGATGCAAAGAGAGTGGGTTTAACCATGAATGAGGACGGGAAGGTTTTAATGGACGCGATGTGGGCGTGAATGGCGCCCCTTATAAGCGGAAAAAAGAGCAACCAAGTGATAACCGCTAGTGTTTGACTTGAAACAAGCGATTCCATTTCTTCCGGAAGCGTGACGTTGTCCTCCCGCCGCCGTTGCGAGCGGCCGGGAAAACGGGAGAGAGGCGGACGGGCGGGAAAATCGACACGACGGGAAACCGGGCTGTCGGACGGGGAGCGGGCCACCCGCGAAGCCTCCGGAAGCGCGCCTGGCGGGCGCGCATCGTCCCTG
>JAPORV010000423.1 GCA_026710055.1 Aestuariivita sp. | reverse complement strand
GTCAACACGTTGAAAAATATACTTTTATGCATGGTAAACTCTTGAAATTTGAGAGAAATAGGGGTTTTTTAACAGACACTAATTACCGCTTAACTAACCACCGAATGTCATAGTTTAAAATGAAAAACTCTGTTAGCATAAATGCACAATAAAATTGTTATTCTGACGGGTGCCGGAATTTCCGCTGAAAGCGGTCTAGGAACTTTTCGTGATGAAAATGGCTTATGGAGTAAGTACAAAATTGAAGACGTGGCTACGCCAAAAGCCTTTAAGAACAACCCTCAACGGGTGCATCAATTCTACAATGAGCGCCGGAAGCAGGCAAGAGAATCTCTGCCGAACTCTGGGCACCATGCACTTGCACGACTTCAGGCAAATTACGCTGACGAAGTTATCATTGTAACACAGAATGTTGATTCTTTACATGAGAAATCTGGTGCAACAGTTATCCATATGCATGGGGAATTAGATAACGCACTTTGCTCTAGTTGTGGCTTTCGTTGGAAAGCACCTCTAGAAATGTTTCCTGAGGAATTCTGTCCAAAATGCACATCTCCTACAGGTCGACCAGACATTGTTTGGTTTGGAGAAGTCCCATACAAAATGGATTCAATCTCAAAGCATTTGTTGGAAGCGAGTCTCTTTGTTGCGATTGGAACATCTGGAGAGGTATATCCTGCGGCTGGCTTTGTTCAGGAAGCAAAATTAGTTGGTGCATACACGATCGAAATAAATCTTGAGCCATCTTCAATCGCTTCAAATTTTGCAGAAACACGTTTTGGGCCAGCAACAAAAATAGTTCCAGCATGGGTTAATGAGATATTGGGGAAGAGTCCAAGTTGAAGAAATAGAGTCTTTAACCACCATCATCGTTATGTTGATGAAACGACGGCCGTCGATTTGAATCAACCAATATCTTTGCCTTGATGTCACCGGCTAATTCAAATGTTAAAATAAGTGAGATTTCATCACCATCCTGTACATTTTCGGTTAGTCCAAGAAACATAATGTGATTTCCGCCTCGCTCAAGCATAACTGTGTGTTTTGCCGGAATTGTAATACCGCTTTCAATTGGGACCATCCGCATGATGCCATTACTGTCAGAACGATGACTGTGCAATTCAACGCGCTCTGCAACATTGGAGGCAACCGCCAATAGTCTATCATCAACATCTGATTTATTAATAAGCTGCATAAACGCAGCAGCTGTTGAGGGATGAGATGAACGCAAATAAGCGTCTTTGATTTGAATTTCCCCAGCGATAGCATCTGAGTTTAAAAACATAACAATTACAAATAAGATAGCTGTAAAGATGTAGTTTTTCATCGGAGTTTTTTTGTCGTGAAGCTATGAGACTGGATTGAGTTAGTTACTCATTTACGCGCCAACCATCTCTTCTTTGTTAGAAAATTAACTCTTAGTTTTGCAACAGAACTTGGTTAAACAGCAATATTTTAAATGTAGTTGACCAACATTCATATGGTGATTGTTGAAGGTGATTGATTTACCCAACTTCACAAACATTATTCCCCCAAACAAATATTAAGTGCGCACATTGCAGTTTCTCGTTATCTTATCTTTTGGTTGTAAGGTCTTTGAATCAATTGTGTGAGTCAAAAAATAATCATAAGAAGTTTATTGAATAGTTCCTTTGAAAATCAGCATAACAAGCATCTCAAGCAACAACCAATCACAATCTATTATCTATCCGAAATATCAGATATAGTCACTTAACTGAAAATCCACTCATGCAGCCGTAGCGATCAAAATATCCTTTTTTATTTTTTTTGCTTTCGAAGATAATTGATCATCTTTCGCCTTTAACAAATATGCATCAAGGCCACCTCTATGATCAACGCTCCTGAGAGCATATGAGGAAATTCGTAATTTGAACCCGCGATTTAATGTGTCTGAATGAAGCGTTACTTCATTTAGATTTGGAAGAAACCGACGTTTTGTTTTGTTGTTGGCATGGCTAACATTATTACCAGCCATTGGACCTTTCCCGGTCAACTCACATCTGCGAGACATATTCTTTCCTCTGCGTTTTAATCGCTCTAAGACTAAAAAAAGTGAGATAAGAAAATTTATCTCACGTGTCAAAAACTCGAAACTTGTACTTTTATATATTCTGAACGTCAAGTGATTTCAATGTTAGCAAGGAAAATACGACCTTTTTATAGCGTTCAATAAACTCATCCGCTAAGGAATTCAATCAGGTAATATTTTGATTGTGAAGCTATTCTATTGTTCTGCCGCAAGAGTCGAACCCCGGTTTTTCTCGCGCAATCAAAATCGCAATTTTACCAACGGAAATCAACGCACCAATCCACAATTTACTCGAAGAAAGTCATCATCTGCTCTGCTGCTTTGATTGGATTTATGTGTCCGAGTGCCACTTCATCACTAAATTTCTTGAATTTTAAACTGACTTCATGTTCTTCCAACTTCGCCATAAATGCCCTTTGAATCTCTTGCTCAAACCAATGACGTAATTGACTTGAACGACGATCATTCCAATATCCATTATTTTTTCGCCAATCGCACAATTTCTTGATTTCTAACCAAACATCGGTCAATCCATGTTTCTCAATGGCAGAAATAGCGATTGCTTTTGGAAAGCCGTCAGGATCATGCACCCGTATTCGCATTAATCGCAGCGCAGCTGCGTATTCAGCACATGTGTAGGTCGCCGCTGACTTTAAATCGCCATCAGCTTTATTGATCAGCACCAAGTCCGCCAACTCCATTATGCCACGTTTCACGCCCTGAAGGTCATCACCGCCACTTGGCGGTATCAATAAAACAAAAAGATCAGATAATTCAGAAACCACTGTCTCTGATTGACCAACGCCTACAGTTTCAATAATGGTAATATCGTATCCAGCCGCTTGCCCAAGTAACACCGCTTCTCGCGTTCGACGCGCAACACCGCCTAAGTAGGTTTTATTTGGCGACGGTCGAATAAATGCATTTTCTTCCCTACTCAGCTGCTCCATCCGGGTTTTGTCGCCTAAGATTGAACCACCTGACCAGGTAGAGCTTGGGTCAACAGCCAAAACCATCACACGTAACCCGCAATTGATTAACATCATTCCAAAATTTTCAATAAAAGTGGATTTTCCGACACCTGGAGCACCAGTAAGACCAATCCTTATTGAGTTAAACTCTGAATGACGTAAGATTTCAATTAATTCTACTGCTTGTTGACGATGATCAGCACGAGAACTCTCAACAAGCGTAATCCCATGAGCAAGTGCGCGACGGTCTCCGTCTTTTATTTTTTTTGCCAGTTCACCTATGCTCATGTTCATTTAGGCCTGTTGTGCTCATCCTATACAAATGAGGTCATTGACAGTAATTTTTTGATAAAGACTCATCAATATATCCTCGTTTGCTATTATTCTCTTACAAAAGTTTAATACAAAAAATATCTTCAAAACAATCAATATCTCTTCGTGTTACTATCAAACAATGGACAAATGACAAAGCGTTATACAAGCTTTCTTTAGCACATCATATGATGGAAATAAGCATCAAGCCTAAGAATAATTTCAACAAACTAAAACCAAAGACATGCAACCAAATATAATGTTTGCTATCGCCTGTTGGCAAAACAAATAGCACCATTCATACCGGTTCCTGAGTGAATTTTCTAAGTTCAGCCCGCGCTACTTGACGTCGATGCACTGCATCTGGCCCATCGGCAAATCTTAATGCACGTTGCCAAGTCCACGCCTTTGCTAAAGATAAATCTTGTGAAATCCCTTGCCCTCCATGCAATTGCATCGACTCGTCCAACACTTTCAAGGCCATACGCGGCGCAACCACCTTTATTTGGCTAATGTATGGAAATGCCGCATGCGCATCCCCTTTATCGATCATCCAAGCCGCTTTTAAACATAGCAGCCGCGCCATTTCAATTTCCATACGACATTCTGCAATAATATCATAATTTGCACCTAATTTTGCGAGCGGACTGCCAAACGCGACCTTTTCCAGCGATCGTTTACACATTAATTCAAGTGCAACCTCGGCTTGGCCGATAGAACGCATGCAATGATGAATACGGCCAGGTCCAAGACGACTTTGTGCAATCTTAAATCCGTAACCTTCTCCACAAATCAAATTGCCAACAGGTACTCGAACATCTGTAAAACGAATATGCATGTGCCCATGAGGTGCATCGTCATGACCAAATACAAGCATAGGGCGCAGTATTTCAATACCGCTCGTATTTGAAGGTACCAGTATCATAGAATGTTGTTGATGTTTGGGCGCGTCATGGCCTTCCGTGCGAACCATCACAATAAAAACCTTACACCGTGGGTCTCCTGCACCGGATGCCCAATATTTTTCACCATTAAGAACATAGTGTTGACCATCAAGAATGCATGACATTGCGATATTTGTCGCGTCTGATGATGCAATATTTGGTTCCGTCATTAAGTATGCTGAACGAATTTTACCCTTAAGTAAAGGAACCAGCCAATCTTTCTTCATCTGTTCAGTGCCAAACCTACTAAGAACTTCCATATTGCCTGTGTCTGGAGCTGAACAATTAAATACTTCGGCGGCTAATGGTGTTTTCCCCATTTCTTCGGCAAAATAGGCATATTCAACAGTACTAAGCTTAGGACCATGCAACTCTGACCAGAAATTCCACAGTTTTGCCGCTTTAGCCTTCGCTTTTAATCCTTCTAAAATTTCAGTTTGTCTATCTGTAAATGACCAACGGTCACCTTTATCAACCTCCCTTTGATACTCTTCTTCCAATGGGATAATATCATCCTGTATCATAGCAGAAACATGTTTAAGAAGTTCCTGATTATATACGCACATTCCCAAGTTCATCTTCACCTCTTTTCTTCTCTGATTAACCCAAACAAAAGCGAGAATCATGACAAAAAATCAATTTAAGGAGTGTCAAATTGATAGAAAAAATCAATACAATAGCGTTAGAACAATATCTTCAAACTCACTTGTCTGGATTTAAAAAACTAGATGCGATTGAGAAGTTCAAAGATGGGCAATCAAATCCAACCTATAAACTGACTTCAAATGACCGACAATTCGTACTTCGCACAAAACCATTAGGAACGCTACTCAAATCAGCTCATGCAGTTGATAGAGAATACAAAGTAATGAACGCACTATTTGATACAGATGTGCCTGTACCGAGAACTTTGCACTTATCGGAAGTTAAATCACCGATAAATTCGCAATTCTACGTGATGGAATATGTTGAAGGGCAAATTTTTTGGGACCCCGCTTTAACTCAACTGAATAAAAGTGACCGTATTCGGGTCTACGATGAAATGAACTTAACGCTATCACGGCTTCATTCACTTAATATATCAGCTGTCGGATTGACTGATTTTGGTAAACAGGGCAATTACTTTGAACGGCAGTTAAAACGATGGTCTGAGCAATATAAAGCATCAGAAACCGAACATTTATCCGATGTGGATTGGCTCATATGTTGGCTTCCACAAAACATGGTTAACGAAGATGATAGTTTAGTCAGCATTATTCACGGCGACTACAGAATTGATAATATGATTTTTCATCCACAACAATTTAAAGTTATTGCTCTGCTTGATTGGGAATTAAGCACGTTAGGCCATCCCTTTGCCGATTTGGCGTATCAATGCATGCACTGGCGATTACCACATGATGGGCAATTCAAAGGTTTAAATGGCGTTAACAAGACAAAACTAGGATTGCCTTCCGAAGACGACTATGTTAATTTATATTGTAAGCGTTGTGGAATTAACAAACCAGAAAATTGGATTTTCTATTTAGGTTTTTCATATTTTCGCTTCTTGGCAATTCTGCAGGGAGTATTAAAGCGAGCACTTGATGGTAACGCCTCTAACCCTCATGATGTGACGATAATGCGTGATATTATCAAAAAAATGGCAGTAGATGCATGTAAACTGTTAGCATAGAGCAGAAAAATATCTCCACCGTTGAGTCTTCGGCTTAAAATGCCCATTGGTCAAGAATATCGGGAGGCGGTGGAGTTGCTCTGGACATAGGGCATGATAGGGACGTTTGGCAGTACACAACAAACGCCTTAATGTTAAACAGTCGCATGATGCCAGTAGCATTGTGCGCTGCTCATACTTAGCCCATCTTTAACAAAATTTTCGAAAAATTCATCAAATTTCATTGTTTTTGCGATTTACCGGAATATTTTTTCCTTTAATTTCAATAAGTTATAATAAAGCAATTTTTGAAAACTCGTTGTAGTGACCTACGATTCCGTTAACTTATTGAAATATAGAGATAAGTTTGAAGTTTGTAGTGCCATACAGTTTTCTAAATATTTGTTTTTAAAAGATCTTTTTTGCAAAATGTTAAAGATGGGTTAGCACATAACCACCTGTTATAGAGGATGCTATTTGTCCATCTACGGTCACGACGAGCAGTTCCGCATAGCTGGTCACTTCGTGTAAACAGAGTAAATAGTGGAGACGATTAAGCGGGATTAGCTCCCGATTGAAATTTTTCTGCGAACTCGTATCATTGACTACCAACTTAACCGCGTATACCTAAACCGTATCGTCATATTCTCCCATTGGCGGACAAGTACAAATCAGATGACGATCACCCCATGAATTATCCACGCGATTGACAGGCGGCCAATATTTGTCAACACGGAATGCACCCGGCGGAAAACACCCCGCTTCACGGCTGTATGGACGCTCCCAGTGCCGAACAAGATCTTCCATTGTATGAGGCGCTAATTTTATTGGATTAACGACGCGAGACATTTCCCCTTTTTCAATTTTACTGATTTCTTCTCTAATCGCTAACATTGCATCACAAAAACGATCCAGTTCAGCCTTTGTCTCAGACTCAGTTGGCTCAATCATCAACGTACCAGCAACCGGCCAGCTCATCGTAGGTGCATGAAAACCACAATCAATTAAACGCTTGGCAATATCATCAACTGACACACCCGCACTTTCAAAAAAAGGCCGCATATCAATAATGCACTCGTGAGCAACTCGGCCATGACGACCGCGATACAAAACATCAAATGAATCTTGTAACCGAGTAGCAATGTAATTAGCATTGAGAATAGCAACCCGAGTTGCCTGTGTGAGCCCGCTCCCTCCCATCAATTTGCAATAGCCCCAAGCAATTGGAAGCAATAACGGTGATCCGTATGGAGCGGCAGATACCGGCCCTTCGTTTCCGCCTGTAATGCTGTGACCCGGCAAATAATCAACAAGATGTTTTTTGACACCAATCGGACCCATGCCAGGGCCACCACCACCATGTGGAATACAAAATGTTTTATGAAGGTTCAAATGGCTCACATCACCACCGAGATCACCAGGACGAGATATACCAACCATCGCATTCATATTAGCACCGTCAATGTAGACTTGCCCACCGTACTTGTGTGTAATTTCACAAATATCAGTCACCGTTTCTTCAAAAACGCCATGTGTAGAAGGATAAGTGATCATACATCCAGCAAGATTTTCAGAGTGCATTTCAGCCTTTGCACGAAAATCACCAAGATCAATATCACCATTCTTTGTTGAACGAATCGCAACAACTTTCCAACCAACCATTCGGGCTGATGCTGGATTAGTTCCATGCGCATTCATAGGAATAAGGCATATATTTCGATGTCCTTGCCCTTTCGAACGATGATACGCAGCGATAGTGAGCAAGCCTGCATATTCACCTTGAGCGCCTGAATTAGGTTGCATCGAAATCCCGGCGTAACCAGTAATATCACACAGCTGTTGACATAATTCAGAAATTAACTCTGTATAACCTTTAGCTTGCTCTGGAGGACAAAATGGGTGTATCCACGCAAACTCTGGCCAACTGATTGGCATCATTTCTGCGGCTGAATTTAGCTTCATGGTACAAGAGCCTAACGGAATCATCGCACGATCCAATGCAAGGTCACGGTCAGCAAGACGACGCATATATCGCGTCATCTCAGTCTCAGCTCTATTCATGTGGAATATCGGATGCGATAAATAATCTGTCTCACGGACTAGGTTATCTGGTACAGAAAAATAGGTCATAGGATCTTTTGCGGCGCGATTAATACCAAATGCCTGCCAGACAGTCTCAATCACCTGTGGCCGGGTTGTTTCGTCAAGTGTAATGCCAACTTGCGTTTCACCGACTGATCGTAAATTAATACCTTCATTCAAAGCCGACTTTAAGATGGCTTGCTGAAGCGGGCCAACTTCAACAGTGATCGTATCAAAGAAAACCTCAGGACATACCACGAATCCTGCTTCACGTAATCCGTCAGCAAGCATAGCAGTTTGACAATGAATACGCTGCGCAATAGCCTTCAAACCTTCTGGACCATGAAAAACCGCATAAAATGATGCGACAACCGCCAATAATGCTTGCGATGTACATATGTTTGACGTGGCTTTTTCTCGACGAATATGTTGCTCTCGCGTTTGCAGACTGAGCCGATAAGCACGATTGCCATGGCTATCTACGCTGACACCAACAATCCGACCGGGCATTGACCGTGCGTAAGCATGTCGAGTCGCCATATAGGCAGCATGTGGCCCACCATAGCCAATGGGAACGCCAAATCGTTGCGTTGAGCCAACGGCAATATCTGCACCCATTGCACCTGGTTCCTTGAATAATGTCAATGAAAGTGGGTCGGCAGAAATGATGCTAACGGTATCTTTCTTGCGTAATGCCGCAATGCTTTTACTAAAGTCATGCAAATTTCCGGTTGTCCCGGGATACTGAAAGATCGCACCAAAGACGTCGATCGCTTCGATTTCATCAAGGCATCCAACAATAACATCAATGCCAAGTGGTGCAGCCCTTGTCTGAATTACTGCAATATTCTGAGGATGACAATCTACATCGGCAAAAAAAATATTTGACTTGGACTTTGATATCTTTCGCGCCATTGTCATTGCCTCAGCGCAAGCAGTGCTCTCGTCTAAAAGCGATGCATTTGCTATTTCTAAACCTGTTAAGTCACAGACCATTGTTTGAAAATTCAAAAGAGCTTCAAGACGACCTTGGCTAATTTCTGGCTGATAAGGGGTATAAGCTGTATACCATGCAGGATTTTCCAAAATATTTCGTTGAATAGCTGGCGGTGTGACAGTTCCGTGATATCCCTGACCAATTAAATTAACCATTACCTGGTTTTTTGCTGCCAATTTACGTAAGTTATGCAAAAGTGTGCGCTCTGATTGTGCTTCATCAAAATCAAGCGGAATTGCTTGCCTGATTGAAGATGGAACCGCTTGGTCAATAATATCTTCAACGCTGTTCACACCTAGGAACTCCAGCATTTGCTCCATTTCTGATGGGCTTGGGCCGATATGACGTCGATTAGCGAAATCATCGGGTGAATAATTTGACAATTGAAAAGACATTTTTCTTTCTCAGACAAATTCAGTTCTTTTTGTTATGAATATTTTTTACTTGATCGAGCGAATTTTTTGAAAGAGTCAATTATGACGATTTTTTCAGCAAAAATTACATAATAATTCAAATGGCAATCTAAGCGTGATTTTTATTTAGCATTTGTTTAATCATTAACTTCTCATTTCCCTTTGATGAAATACGCCTGAATCACTTCGATTTGCTAGCAATACTAACGATTCTAGATGAGAAAAAATAGCCGAAATCGAACCTAAATTGCGATGAGTTCTAACCAATCAACTGCTGATATTCCGATAAATTCATTAAATCATCCAATTGCAATCGATTTGATGGCATTATTTTAAAAAACCAGCCATCTCCTTCTGGATCTTCATTCACTAAAGCAGGTGATTCTACAATTGCGTTATTCACCTCGATAATTTCTCCATCAAGTGGAGACAAAATGTCAGACGCCGCCTTTACGCTTTCAATAACAACAATCTCATCATCTTTAGCAACTGTAGTACCGATCGCTGGAAGTTCAACAAAAACCACATCCCCAAGTTGCTCCGCAGCATAAGCAGTAATCCCAACGACAACCATATTTTCAATTTCCGTAAGCCATTCGTGTTCTTCTGTATATTTCATATACTTCAACTCCTGATCCTTTGATTTTGATCCCGTTTAATATTTGCTACGACAAAAGGCAGTGTTGCTACTGTCACGGGAAGTCGTTTGCCCCTAACGTCACCAAATAAACCGGTTCCTGGTTTGGCATAAGCTGTGTTCACCATTCCCATTGCAACCGGCTTCTCAATAGTCGGTCCGAACCCGCCTGATGTGATTCGCCCCACTGAATGACAATCTTTTTCGTTTGCATAAAGCGTAACGCCTGCACGCATTAACGATCGACCATTTGGCATTAAGCCAACTCTTTGGCGGCTCACGCCATTTATAAGCTGACCTAAAATAATGCTTTCCCCTCGAAAAGCACCCCCACGTTCACCATTTTTTCGCCTAACTTTCGGAATAGCCCAACTCAACGAAGCTTCAACTGGTGAAATATCCACGTCAATATCATGACCATGCAAGCAAAAACCTGCTTCAAGACGTAAACTGTCGCGGGCACCAAGACCAATAAGTTGCACCGACTCTCTCGCAATTAGAGCCCGCACTAAACTCTGCGATACATCCAGTGGCATTGAAATTTCATACCCATCTTCCCCAGTATAACCAGAACGCGATATCCAAACGGGCATTCCGTTCAATTCAACCGATCTGTTGTCCATGAACTGCATCCCAACAACTTTCTGATTCATCTTTGATAATTCAAACTCTGCTTTAGGACCCTGCAAAGCAATAAGTGCACGGTCTTTGCATTCAGATACGCAACAAGCGGGTTGCAGTTGGTCGCGTAAATGACGAATGACAACGGTTTTGTTTGCCGCATTAATAACAACAAACAAAGTCTCTTTCCGCCTTGCAAAAATTATGTCATCTAAAATGCCGCCGGTATCAGTCGTTAAAAACCCATATCGCTGCCGGCCATCTGCAAGATTTAAGACATCTTGCGGCACAAGCTTTTCAAATTGCTGCGCCAATGCTGACCACGACTGAGACCGAATAAGAACCTGCCCCATATGGCTAATATCGAACAAACCAGCCTGAGTGCGCGTGTGTTGATGCTCTTTCAATATACCAAAAGTATAATTCAACGGCATATTGTACCCTGCAAATGCCATCATCGTTGCGCCATTTTCAATGTGCAGATCATTAAACGGAGTCGTTTTTAATTCGCTTTTCATTGATGCATTAGCTCAGTTTATTTGGTATTTTCAACATTAGCATAACACTGCATAACCTGAATACTGGCTTATACTTGTTTTCGAAAAAAAATTCGAACCTTCGAGTATTATTCAAAACAAAAATACAATATTTTGTAACCTTGATCCTTTATCTAAAAGATCAAAACAAAGTTCTCTATTGCCAAGAAGGCCTCAATATTTCTGAAATTTAAACGCTGAATATTTTCCTCCAGAATTTTAACAGTTACCGAAATATCTTTGAAAAGGGACTCATATACTTAAATCTACAAACACTCTAAATGGTTCTTTATATTCGGAAATTTCCTTATTACCTTCTATATGTAGTAATATTTAGAGTTAAGTGTGTAAGTGCCTTTGAAAATCATCAGGTGTAACTCTAATAGCCAATTCAGTCCGTCAAGCAAAAGATAATGAACCTTTTAGATCGTTACCCAAAACAGTTTCATCGTCATTATTATTAAATTTGCATAAAATCGTACATTTAAGCGACATTCTAAAGCCACAATTTTTAACAAATTAACATTGAATGGGCGCTCTTCATATTACGAAAATTACCTGCTTCGACAATCAGAAACCGATAGTTACAAATTAATCAATACTTTTTTTAACAATTCCAATCAATTGATTTATTCAACAAAAATCCGTATTTCTCCCTAAAATCAATACATAGTTCAAAACTCCTTTCAGTTTTAAAAATAAAGGAATTATTCATTGAGCATCCAAAGTAAAACGCGAAACTCCATTCTTATCGTCATATTGTGGCTGAATCTTATAGCGCTATTTATGATGATTTTTTCGCAACAGGCTTATTCAGATATTTTTCGTGATAACACCCCGAGGATAGCCATCATTTCAGCTTTCGACCCTGAGTTGTTGATCCTTAAAGAAAATTTAAAAGATAGATTTGAATTCTCAACCAACGGAGTTATCTTTGCGACTGGTAAATTAGAAAATCAGGATGTTGTCTTATTTCTTAGCGGCGTCAGTGTTGTAAACGCTGTAATGACAACCCAGTTGGCATTAAACCACTTTGCCATCGAAAAAATTATTTTCTCTGGTATTGCAGGTGGTGTTGATCCTTCCCTAAATATTGGTGATGTAGCCATAGTTGAACGCTGGGCACAATATCTTGAAATGTTATTTGCGCGTGAAGTCAATAATGGTTGGGAAAAAGTTCCGTTCTTCGAGTATCCGTACAATAACTTTGGAATGATGTTTCCACGATCAGTGACCGTATTACGGGATGGTTCTAACTGGCCAGAAACTCGCTTTTGGTTCCCGACAGATAAAACTCTCATTGAAGCTGCTCAGCGTAGCAGAGATCATGTAAATTTAAACCATTGCACGTCAGATGATCATTGTTTGAGCAAAAAACCCAAAATTTTGATCGGCGGCTCTGGCGTCTCCGGCAGCGCATTCGTCGATAACGCAATTTTCAGAGAATGGGTGTTTGAAACCTTCAATGCTCAAGTGCTTGATATGGAAAGTGCCTCGGTTGCACATGTCGCTTACTCCAATAAAATTCCATTTATTGCAGTGCGAAGTGTCGCTGACCTTGCTGGTGGTAGCGATGGTTCAAACCAAATGGAAATTTTTCTTAAACTTGCGGCAGATAATGCCGCCTCAGTTGTCAAAGCAATACTACGAGAATTTTCGCATCCCAATGGGCTAACTGTGAATGATTAATCTATAATCTGGCATATGTGCCGCCTTTATGCCTTTACATAAGTAAATGACTTTTGATTAATCCAAGTTGTTCTTTCCAATACGAAGATAGCTGAACCCTTTAAATTCTCCATATATTTGGCTTCATCCGTCCCCATTTATTTAGCATAGATTTGAACGTCACGCTAGTGTTCAGACATCTGCAATTCTTGACTAAGGTCATAAATTCCCTCCATCTTTTGCAGAAACGTTTGTAGATTTGCATTTGGCCTGTGTTTTTATCGCATACTACTTTCTAGTTTCCCTTCTTCTGCCAAACATGCAGAGTTTTCGGCAACCGTCGATAGTCCTTATTTCAAACCTGTACGAGAAATGCTTCCTATACGATAGAAGGGTATTCAATGATTGCTCCGTAGTAAGGTTTTCAAAGGATAAAAAACCATACACTCACGCTGTGTGAGAAACACAGCTAATTTTATATCCTATCAGCCGTAGGTAGCTTCAAGTAATTCTGCGGAATATGGGTGCGAGATTTCTCCTCGTCCAAGTTGATCTGCTAATAGGCATTCTACGATCTCACCTTGGCGCATAACAGCAATGCGATCGCACATATGAGTAACGACCGCCAAGTTATGTGAGACAAAAATAAAAGTGAGATTTTGTTCATTTCGTAAATCATTGAGTAAATTCAATATTTCTGCTTGAACGGAGACATCAAGGGCAGAAGTCGGCTCATCAAGTAACAAGACTTCCGGTTGCCCTGCAAGTGCACGCGCAATAGCAACGCGTTGCCGCTGTCCGCCAGATAATTGGTGCGGAAAACGAAAACGGAATTTGCTTGTCAGTCCCACATTACTCAGCAAGCGAACGATATTGTGTTCGATATCCTTGATGCCCTGCAAATAAAGCGTTTCGCTAAGAACTTGGTCAACGGTGTGACGCGGATGAAGAGAGGCGTACGGATCTTGAAAGACCATCTGCACTTTGCGGAAAAATTCGCGACTGCGCCGCCTTCCAGTGAGTGAAGCCTTGTCAATCTTGCACGAACCAGACCAATAGGGAGCGAGTCCGGTAATTGCACGAAGAACTGTCGATTTTCCAGAGCCGCTCTCGCCAACCAATCCGAAGCTCTCGCCCTCGGCAACTTCAAAGCTGACGGACTTCACGGCATCAACTTTATCGCGACCAGAATTAAACCAGACCTTTAGATCATGAATGCTCAACTTTGGATTTTTAACCTCTGACACTAGCTGCTTCCGTCCAGTTGATATCACGTTGCAACACCGTAAGCCGCGGTACTCTTTCGCTGAGCCGTGGTAGTGAATTTAGTAACCCTTGCGTATAAGGATGTGAGGCCTGACGCAGTTTTGCCGCATCGCAAACTTCAACAATACGACCCGCATACATAATGAGAATTCGATCACAAAACTCAGAAACAAGATTGAGATCATGGCTGATTAAAATCAAGCCCATCCCGCGTTCCGTCACCAAATTATCCAGAATTTTCATAACTTGTCTTTGTACAGACACATCAAGTGCGGACGTCGGCTCATCAGCAATAAGGACTTCGGGATTGGGTATGAGCATCATTGCGATCATTATGCGTTGTCCCATCCCGCCAGAAACTTCATGCGGATAGCATCGCATTACGCGCTCTGGATCGTGGATCAAGACGGCTTCCAGCATCTCCAAAGCATTACGAAACGCAACTTTATAAGATGCTTGATTGTGCTGCCGATACGCTTCAATAATTTGCGATCCAATCGTCATGACAGGATTCAAAGAAAATTTCGGATCTTGCATAACCATAGAAATACGTCGACCTCGGATTTTGCGCATTTCCTTTTCTTTAAGATCCAACACATTTTGTTCGTGAAACGTAATGTAGTTCGCCTTGACGATCGCTGGATGACGAATTAGCCGCAAAATTGCACGTCCTGTTAGCGATTTCCCAGAACCACTTTCGCCAACAATACCAAGGCGTTCGTGAGACAGAGAAAAAGAAATCCCGCGAACGGCTTCAAACAAACCTTGGCTTGTTGGAAACTTTACCCAAAGGTTATCAATACACAGCATGGCTATGACCGTCCACTTTTGGGGTCGAGGACATCGCGCAAACCATCGCCAAGAAGGTTAAACGCAAGTGACACTGCAAAAATTGCTAAACCGGGGATAGTGGCAACCCACCACGAATCGAGTATGAAACGGCGCCCCTCGGAAATCATTGCACCCCATTCAGGACTAGGGGGTTGCGCCCCCAATCCTAAAAATCCAAGTCCTGCCGCCACCAAAATAATCCCAGCCATATCAAGGGTAACGCGAATAATTAACGAGGATATGCATAGCGGCCAAATATGTTTTGTAATTATGCGCAAGGGACCTGCCCCTTGCAAGCGAATAGCACAGATATAGTCAGAAGAACGTATGGTCAGCGTTTCAGCACGGGCAATTCGGGCGTAGGGTGGCCATGCCGTGAGCGAAATCGCAATAACAGCGTTTTCGATCCCCGCGCCTAACACAGCAACAAAGGCAAGTGCTAACACCAATCGAGGAAAGGCGAGAAACACATCTGTGATCCGCATCAAGATCATATCGACAACGCCGCCAATATATCCCGAGACTGTGCCAACGAGTAAGCCGACTACGGGAGCAATGATCGCGACTAACACTACAATATAAAGCGTAATGCGCGCACCAAAAATTAATCGGGATAAAATATCTCTTCCGAGACTGTCGGTACCAAAAATATGTTGATCGGATCCAATAGGTTGCAATCGGTTGCCAAGATTTTGTACGAACGGATCATGGGGAGCTAGTAAAGGAGCAAACACAGCAACGAAAATGAGAAGGAGTAAAATTCCGAGCCCAATCATCGCTAAGACATTGGTTTGAAATGCGACCCAGCCCTTAAACAATCGTGATAGCTTCGCTTGACGACGAGAGGTTGGCTCATCAGACAGCAACCAATCTTGGATAGGCAGATTACTCATTTTGACCTCGGATCAAAGATACCATACAGCAAATCGGACAAAATATTCAGACAAACAAAAATCAAACCAATGACAACCGTCCCGCCCAACACAGCATTCATGTCAGCGCTTAACAATGCAGTTGTGACGTAACTGCCAATGCCCGGCCAACTAAATATAATCTCGGTAAGCACCGAGCCTTCCAGTAGACTCGCGTAGCTTAAGGCAATCACGGTAATCAGTTGCACTCGAATATTTTTGAACGCGTGTCCCCAGATAACTTGACGTTCGGAAAGACCTTTGATTCTAGCAGTGAGGATATATTCTGAACTCAGTTGCTCAAGCATAAATGACCGTGTCATTCGCGTGATATAAGCCATCGAATAGTAGCCCAAGAGCGAAGCGGGGAGAATAATGTGAGATAGGGCATTTCGGAATACGACACCGTTTTGAGCAATGATACTATCAACAAGAATCATCCCGGTCCGAACCGGAATTATATCCTCGAAAAAGATATCTAAACGGCCTGGTCCACCGACCCAGCCGAGAATTCCGTAAAATATTAACAAACCCATTAAGCCCAACCAAAAGATGGGCATTGAGTAGCCGACGAGCGCGATAAAGCGAGCAACCTGATCAATCCATGATCCCTGTCGTACAGCAGAAATAACACCGAGTGGCGTACCCAATATGACACCTAGCAAGATGCCAAGAGTCGCAAGCTCGAGAGTGGCAGGAAAAACTCTTGCAATATCTTCACTCACCGGGCGTGCATTTAGAAGCGAATCGCCAAAGTCGCCGTGCAAGACATCCCAAATGTAGTAACTAAACTGCACCAAGATCGGTTTATCTAAGCCGAGCTCATTATACACAGCATCGTAAGTAGCTTGAGATGCCCGTTCGCCGACAATCGCTAGGACAGGATCAATCGGCATGACCCGCCCGATAACAAAGGTCACCAACAACAAACCAAGCATTGTAATGGCAATTGAGATGAAAGTCGTTATTGCCTTAGACAAGATCTTTAGGAAGGCCAACTGTTGGCCTTCCATTTCTTTTCAGCAATCGCCATTCACTTGGTTACAGTCCAGTAGGTGGCAGCCGTAGTTGCACCCCCGAGGAATAAATTGTCGACATTATCTTGAACAGCCGCTTGTTCAATCCTTTGGAACATAATTGTGAAGGGAGACGTCTCACGGAAATTTGCTTGTATTTCCGCATACATCTCTGCTCGCTTATCGCGATCACTTTCCTCAACCGCAGCTGCAGTTTTTTCCGTTAATCCGCCCGTATCCCAGCTATTGCGCCAAGCTAAAAGGCCAGTCGCGTTCGCTGCGTCAGAGTTCTCGGGATTATAAGCGAAAGTGCCGGCATTCGTGTGCGGATCTGGGTAATCAGGCCCCCAAGCTCCAAGATAAACGTCCAAATCACGGGAACGATATCGACCAAGGATCTGTTTTCCAGTTCCAACCGTGATGTTAAGCGTAATTCCAGCTTGTGCAAAAGTGTTTTGCAAGGATTGAGCGATCTCAATTCTTTCTTGAGCTTCTCGAACACCGACTTCAATTTCGAGCTGATCAACATTTGCCTCAGCCAATAATCCTTTCGCTTTTTCAATATCAAGAGTGAAAGGATTTTCATCTACGGCACCTAAGAAAGTTCGCGGAAGGAAGTTCTGTTGAATAACATATTGTCCGTCAAGAAAGCTGCTTTCCATGGCTTTGTAATCAACGAGGTACTTCACGGCTTGACGAACTTTTAGCTTTGAAAGTTCAGGATGTTTCTGATTAAGGGCAAAATACATCAGTCGGCCGCGTAATTCGTCAATAATTCGAACCCCGTCAGCATCGCGCAGACCTTTAATATCATCAGAGTTCAAGTTGCGTGCCACATCAATATCACCACGTTCCATTAAGAGTCGTTGACTCGCACTTTCTTGAACATGACGGATAATTACGCGTGACATTGCCGGTATTTGTCCGCTGAAATTTGGATTGGCAGTCAAAGCCACACTTTCATTCGGTTTCCAACTCGATAACATATAAGGACCGGAACCTGCCGAGTTTGTTTTTAGCCAGGCATTACCCATGTCGCCATTGACTTCGTTGGCCATTACCGTTTTTTTATCAACAATGCCGCCAATCGTTGCCGTCAGACAATTGAGAACGAATGAAGTCGCGTAACGTTTATCTGTCGTGATTGTGACCGTATTTTCGCTTTGCATAATCGTCTCATCAAGGTTCTCTGCTGAGAACCCGAATTGCGTGAGAATAAACGACGGTGTTTTTTCTAAAGCAACCGCACGGCGGAGTGAAAACTCCACGTCTTCTGCCGTTACCGGATTCCCAGATGAGAAAACTAATCCGTCTCGGATAGTAAACGTTATAGAACGTCCATCGGCCGAAACTGACCAACTTTCTGCAATCTCTGGTTGGTAACCCGCGTCGAGATCGAATGGATCAAAATTAACCAGCTTTTGATAGACATTTCGACTAACATCGGAACCTGCAAATTCAAAACTTTCAGCTGGGTCGATTGTTGTGATGTCATCAATTCGTAATGCGACAACAAGCGTATCATCGGGAGTGTCTGCAAAGGAAGTTAGAGAAGCGAACGCTAAACTAGCTGCCAGAAGACACCTGTAGAAAACGCGATATAAATTAATCATAGGTTAGTATTCCTTATATTTGGTTATCGAAGATTAGTAACCCCATGTTTCTTCCAAAACACGGAGCCAGTTCCGATAACAGAGCTTTTCGACTAACTCATTGCTATAGCCATGGTCAACCATGGACTGTCTGAGACTTGGTAGATTGGCCACAGTTTTCAATTCACGTGGAACAACGGCACCATTGTAATCTGATCCAAACGCAACATGATTATCTCCCACGGTATCAATGAGATAGTCGAGATGAGACAAAAGGCAAGAAATCGGTACTTCGTCAATCAATTTACCATCAGAACGTAAAAGCACAACTGCAAAATTGACCCCGATAAGTCCGCCGCTTTCTGCTATAGTTCGGAGCTGTTCGTCTGTAAGATTGCGAGAATGCGGACAAATATTATGCACATTGGAATGGCTTGCTACAAGAGGGGCATCAGAGAGGTTAGCGACATCCCAGAAACCGGCTTCGGTTAGATGAGAAACATCAACCATAATTCGCAATTCGTTACAGCGGTGAACCAAATTCCGACCGAGTGTTGTTAATCCTTTACCTGTATCTGGCGAAGACGGAAATCGGAATGGTACGCCATGTCCAAAAGCATTAGGGCGACTCCAAACTAAGCCAACTGACCGCAGTCCAGTAGCATACAACTCATCAAGCACTGCAAAGTCTGGTCCAATGGCTTCGGCTCCTTCTAAATGGAAAACCGCAGCTATCTTTTCTGACGCTATTGCATTCCTGATTTCATGAACGCTTCTAGCAACCCGCAAAAATCCTTGACTTTCGAGCTCAAAGAGGATGCCAAGCTGTTTCATCACACAATTGAGAGCTTTCTTTTGAGCGACCTTCTTTGGAAGCGGTATGTCATACACATCTTGGAGCATCTCTTCGTCTTTTTCCATTTGCGTGGAGTGGGAGGGAACCCAGACCGCAAACAAGCCACCCGCAAAACCACCAGTTTGCGCTTTGGGAAAATCTACAGCACCAATTATGTCGTTAGCAAACACTCCCGCACGACCATCGGCTTTGCGCATAATATGGCTGAGGGTATCATTGTGACCATCAAAGACAGGGGGTGAAATTCGTATCATTTTTCGATCGAAGGCAGGACTTGTTAGCGCTCATTTTAAACTTGGTCCAAAAAACGATATGTCTCAACCCTTTAGTAGAAGGTTGCAATAAGCTAAAACAAGAGATTAGCGAAAGTTATATCAATCCTCAAAAAAAGCAGAAAGTCAATGCCTATAGAGGCAATAACAGTCATTCCCGCTCACTTTTTTGCATGATGCCCTGTGGGTGATTTTTGCGTCAAAAAAATATCCACCTACCCAGCAGGCATGACAACCCTC
>JAPORV010000162.1 GCA_026710055.1 Aestuariivita sp. | reverse complement strand
ATGGCAACCAAAGCCGACATCAAATATCTAGAATCTATAATGGCAACCAAAGAGGATATTAGAAAATCGGAGAATAAAATGCTTTTTCGAATGGTAGGAATGCTTGTGACAACAATACTCGTAAACCTTTCTCTGACTGGTATGATGCTGCAGTTTTTTTTCTCTGGCTGATATGCAGGTGGTTTGAAGATGGGTTTTATTGATTCCATACCTCCTACCGTTTGGGCTGTCATAGTACTTTTTTTACTAGGGGTTATAGGAACCTTTATATACAAGATATTGACCATTGATTGGAGAATGATGGACCTTGAGCCTATCAGAAAAAGTGCAAACGAAATTTCTAAAATTCCTGATGACATAAAGAGCATCGGAAATAGGGTAGGTTCTCTTGAGACGACAACAGCTGTTCTTGAGAAGACGACAGAGTTCGTTGTAGACAAGGTAGCTGCTCTTGAGAAGACGACAGCTGCTCTTGAAAAGACAACGGAGATTGTTGTAAATAAGGTGGATGCTCTTGAAAAGACAACGGAGACTGTTGTAAATAAGGTGGATGCTCTTGAAAAGACAACAGCTATTCTTGAGAATACAACAGAAAGTATCTCTAAACAAGTTTTAGGGCTTAGTGGTCAGCGATACACAGAAGCCAGTAGTCCGATGTCTCTAAACGATAGAGGCAGAGAATTATCTAAGGAGATGGGCGCAGCGGAGATTGCGAGCAAATACAGAGCAAAACTCGTTGATAAAGCCAGAGGTGAAGATGGAGGTCCTTATCAGATACAAGAAAATTGCCTTGATTGCGCAGCAAATGAAATTCTCAGTGACCTAAAGGAAAAAGACAAAAGAACATTTAGGCACTTAACTGATATAGCCTATAACGAGGGTGTGCAAGTAGAAATACTTATGCGAATCGTAGGATTAGTTCTAAGGGACCAGGTACTACAAGCTGTCAATCAATCCTCATAGACATTGAGGAAAATATCAAAACCGGCAATATGGGGTGTTGAAAAAGTACCACTCGTGCACAAATTAAAACACTATGTGCCATTGAATTTACGAAAATGGTAGGGGCAGAATAAAGCCGCCGATTGAGCCAGTAGGTCAATCGGCATTTTCGATTATCCACCCCTACAGTGTACGGAATATTTTTCAATTTCATATCGTTTGTGCGGTTGCAACAAACGATAGTTATATGTGTATATTGATTCAATTGTTATAAGCCTTAAAAGCTCAAAATTGTTTGAGCGTTATAAGGTCAAGCCTCACGGACAATTAGTACTGATTAGCTTCACATGTTGCCATGCTTCCACACTCAGCCTATCAACCTTGTAGTCTTCAAGGGTCCTTCAGGGGGATCAAGTCCCCAGTGAGACCTTATCTTGGGAAAGGCTTCCCGCTTAGATGCTTTCAGCGGTTATCCCGTCCATACATAGCTACCCGGCAATGCCACTGGCGTGACAACCGGAACACCAGAGGTATGTCCACTCCGGTCCTCTCGTACTAGGAGCAGCTTCCCTCAAGTCTCAAACGCCCACGGTAGATAGGGACCGAACTGTCTCACGACGTTCTAAACCCAGCTCGCGTACCACTTTAAATGGCGAACAGCCATACCCTTGGGACCTGCTTCAGCCCCAGGATGTGATGAGCCGACATCGAGGTGCCAAACACTGCCGTCGATATGGACTCTTGGGCAGTATCAGCCTGTTATCCCCGGAGTACCTTTTATTCGTTGAGCGATGGCCCTTCCATACAGAACCACCGGATCACTAAGACCTGCTTTCGCACCTGCTCGACGTGTCTGTCTCGCAGTTAAGCATCCTTATGCCTTTACACTAAGCGCACGATTTCCGACCGTACTTAGGATACCTTTGTGCTCCTCCGTTACTCTTTGGGAGGAGACCGCCCCAGTCAAACTACCCACCATGCACTGTCTCCGATCCAGATAAATGGACCTGGGTTAGAACTCCAAACATATCAGGGTGGTATCTCAAGGTTGGCTCCACCAAAGCTGACGCTTCGGCTTCAAAGCCTCCCACCTATCCTGCACGGATATGCTCAAAATTCAGTACAAAGCTGTAGTAAAGGTTCACGGGGTCTTTCCGTCTAGCCGCGGGTACACTGCA
>JAPORV010000437.1 GCA_026710055.1 Aestuariivita sp. | reverse complement strand
GTCCGGGGCCTCCTTAAGTTAATACCCCCGAAAAATTAAGTTAATGCCATTGGGGGGGGGGGTAATGACTACATGGGAAAGAAAAAACCTCCGGTTTTCTCAGATGGCCCTGCTATCTACATTTGCAGAAGTTGGCACTAGTACAAATTTACTTGTTCAGATTGATATTTAGGCGATCTCGCGTCGAGAACTGAATCTTCGATTCATTGCCAAAGGTGGATGCTCGGCGAATAAAACCCTTCTGTTCCAAGAAACCAAAAGAATTTTGAAGCCGGATCGACTCATTGAATTTTTAACAAAAATAAAATTGATCAGCACTACTGTATGTTTTCCAAATTGTATTTCAGTAGTTGTTGCAGGCTTATCTGCTGAACAAACCTTGAAAACTGTCAAACTTGCTTTAACAAGAGTACTAGATTGATTGCCGACCAAGTGGCAGCGCTATAGGTCGCGCTTTCAGAGACTTTGAAATGGATGCAAAAATCCTTGTCCACATACGACAGTTTGAAATTGGTACGCAGTTTGGTGGAAAGTATTTCTCGTATAATATTCGCTTTGTGCGGTTGCTACACTATGGCGGAAATCTGTCTATAGGGATCGGCGTTAGCTGTTTAGCAGATTGCCAGATTAAAGCGCAGATCAAGGCAGATGGAATTTTGCTTGAGGAATTAGAGAGCGGTCTTACACGCAACCTCCCAAGTATCAAGATGGAAAATGACAAGGTTGTTTATATTGATCTTAACCAATCAACAGATTTAATTTGTGATGAGCTTGCAAAATTACCAGTTGCTACTCACATAAAAATGACCGGTACGATGATTGTTGCGCGGAATCTGGTTCATGCAGAATTATCCAAACGTACCGCTGCGGGAGGGTCATCGTCCAACTATATGAAAGAGCATCTGTCTACTGTGTCGAACCAGCGAAGACGCCAGAAGGCTACGCTTCCGGTTCGTTTGGACCAACCAGTTCGAATAGAATGGATCCGTATGTTCCAGAATTTCAAACACTTAGTGGATCAAAGTTTGTGGTCGGGAAAGGTAATCCGTAGCCAAGCTGTTGTCACATCAGGCAGTGAGTACAATGGTTTTATCTCAGTTCTATTGGTAGAACTGTATTAGTTCTCAGCCATGACGTCATTAAGCCGATTTTCGTTATTTTCTTATTTTGGGAAATTTTCTTTTAATTTTAACGAGTTAGAATTAAAATTTTTTGCAATCTATTTGTAGTGCCTGACGTTTTGGCTAACGTATTAAAATATTGGAATAAATTCCAAGTTTGCAATGCAATACGTTCTTCTAACTGTTTGTTTTATAAAGATTTTTTGCCCAATGTTAAACTCAGGTCAGGTGCAAGACCTAACCCATGCCAGGCAAGTAATACGCCTACGTGAAGATCGACATATCAAGGCCCAACTCAATTATTATCGCTGATGTCGCATCATGATCAATACCGGGAGGGTGGTCACCAACACCACTTCTGCCTGATACATAACCAAACAATCATGAATACATCACTCATTCATACCACAATATAGAACCTTATCCTTCTGAGTCTATTCTTGCAGTATGAGGAATGCATTAACGGTTTGGGTCTCCTACTCTTGATGTATTGATGTTCATTAACAAGTCAGAGACATCACAACTATTTGAGTTGTGATAATGATGATGAAGTATATGGCCGACTTTTGACGGCTTAAACAAATGGTGAACTCATTATAGTAATTTCTGCTAGAGTATTTATTGTTATTTTAGAATATTTTCTTTATCTTTTCAAAGACTTAAGATTCAAATAACTCTTGTTACTGTTTATCTGAGTTAGCGAGGAATGACTGAAGTCATCTCAGCAATTCCCACTAGAATGTTTTTTCTTTTATTTTCATGTAGTTACGCATTTAAAAAAAATATTTTTCATAAAATTTCTACACCAAAATTGAGATTTTAATGTTATTTTTAGAATATTTTTTTTAGTTTTCTCAAAGACTTAGAGTTCGAATGACGCTCGTTATTATTCACCCGCGTTAGCGGGAATTGCTAATGTCATCCCAGCAATTCCCGCTAGAATATTTTTTCTTTTATTTTCATATAGTTACGCAATTTAAAAAAATTATTTTTCGTAAAATTTCTG
>JAPORV010000315.1 GCA_026710055.1 Aestuariivita sp. | reverse complement strand
GTGCCACCCTCCACCAGATCCTGGAGAAACGATCGCTCCTCAGTATCCAGCGTAACATGATAAAACTTTCGTCCCTTCGGGTTCATCATTATGCCTCATATGTTATCACCTCATCCGTCGTCGATGTTGCGACCTCAGAAACGGCCCTGCTCAAACCAATCGGGATGGGGTATTGTTATCAATGAGACGACTCACTATCATTCACTACAAATAAGACAACAGTTTACCGGCTTCTAGCATCAATTCAATAACAACGGTATACTAGTTCGTATTAATAATGAATCTGATATATCTATAGGCGATTTTCTGGAAACTCCTTGGGAACAATGTCTGCGTCGATTGAGTACGGCTCTGAATTATCATTACATTATGGAAATTGCTAAACTACATGAGAACCGCCTGATTCCGACGATATTCTAGGTAGAGTCTACGCTCTCGGAAGTAAACTAGGTGGGGTCTAAGACAGCTAGAATACCATGTGCCATATTTTAATCTAAAAATAATCCATAAGAGGCAAGAAGATCGTATATAACATACATACGATAAATTTTAGACGCTAATAGGAATTTAATTTCTGGTTCTTCTTTTGCATCTTCAATGTCTATCGTTTCATCTTTTAATTCATTAAGATTTCTCTCCCATAGATCACCTAGATATGGGAGTATCTTTTCTTGTGAATTAAACAAATTTCCATTTTCAGCGTATTCTTGCCATAAAGAACTGCGTTTATCTCTATCGGTTTCTTCGAATGCAAGAATATCTTTTACTACATCTTTAATCTTACTAAACTCTATTGGGTTAAAAGAAGAATCTTTATATTTTTCAAGTTTACTGAATAGGTTATGTAATTTCTCACAAGCCTCATGGAAAGTTTTTAAATTATCTCTAGGGCTATTGCGAATATCATTTTCTGAGTATTCATAGTTAAATTCCCATTTAAGATACGGGAAATCTGGATACTTTAACGCTCCTCCGTGACCCAGTGCTCCGGTAAGATCTTCCGCTGCTTCAGATTTAATTTCATCCAATGCTCTTTGACGCCAATTTCGAACCCCTTTCATAGTTTCGCCATATTTTTCTTCAAAGCGTCTTTCGGCCTCTGTGTCTCTATCATGACTTTTTATGATAATAGATGATCCATCTACTCTATTCCATCTAGAACCTACTCCAGAAAATCCATAGTGCGCAAACGTATCTGCATAAACATGAGTTGCAATTCCAAAAAGATAAAGACCAAAAGGTTTATCAACTTCAGACAAACAATGGTTAATCATATCTTGTGATATTTTACTATCTTTTCTGCATATAAGACGTTCTGAAACAGTACGTCCTTTATCTCCGGGAAGGAAATGAAATGGAAGCCATACTTTTTTGTGCTCTTCTTCAAATAAAGAGATATTTCTAATATTATATAATGAGCGTGCCGTAGGCACGATATTAAGTCTTCTACCGTCTTTAAACTCGATATTGTGATTATGGTCGTTGTCGTCAACAAACTGAGCAGCCGAGGCAATTGTTTGACATATTTCTTTCTTAAGTCCTGCGACACGCGCCATACAGTACGTTCCATAATAATGCATATCAATGTGCATAAGTTGTTTCCTTTATTGACGATATTTTGAATTACATATAGGCACGCACAAATAAGTTACAAGAAGTGTCTAATGTCTAAAAATAGTGTGGTTAACGTTCTTACAGGAATATGTAGTTTTATTGCTGTGACATTGCTTGCTGCGGCTTGGGACAGGACAACAGATGGAAGTTTAGTCAAATATCTTAGCGGAGTTGTCGCTGAGGATATAGCAGAAGTTCAAAAAGAAATTAAAAAATTTGAAATAGAAGTTCTCAGATTCCAAGAAGAAATTTCAAACTCTAGAGGTACTTGCAAAACTCTACATTTAAGCGAATTTTTCCCGCTTTCGGGCATTTTTTTGAAAAGCAGAAGGAACATGTCGCCTTTCTTCATCTAAGAAAAAAAGAAAACACAAACCACACAACACCTAGAGGAAACAACGACATGTCCTTATCTTCATTCATGTCATATCTCTGGAATCGATGTTAAGGGGAATGAGGCCCTGCGTTGAGCACGGAACTCGGCCCCTTGAATGAAAAGCACCAACGCTTTGT
>JAPORV010000174.1 GCA_026710055.1 Aestuariivita sp. | reverse complement strand
GAATTCGCTGTCGGCAAACTCCGCAAACGCCCGCGAAAACGTCGCCTCGCCCGGCTGACTCACATGGTATCTCCGACCGTCGGGACCACCCGCACGGACGGCGAAGGGTCGGGTCCGCATGCACCCGGTCAAGCAGATCCCGCGTGGTCGGCATGTTCCAGACCGCCTTCGCGATAAAGGACCGGGCAAGGGCGGCGCGGTCCTCCCGGGGCCTGCCCGCGCACCTCTTTTGCGGCGGAACGAAACGCTCCGGCGTGGCGAACTCAAGCACGGTCGCAAGCTTGCGGTGGCGGTCGGAAAGGGGGCCGGGAATTTCCGTCAGGGCGGGGAGCAATTCCTCTTGAAACCGGCACCGGACATCGGATATGGTTTTGGCAACGGGCATGGCGGGGTCTCCCTTCGCGTATTTTGTTGTTGATCAACCCCATTATACCACGGAGAGACCCCCAGGCCCGGGAAAATCGCGAAGAAAAATGCCCGTAAAGGGCAACAGATTCACTCGACATCATAATTTTGCAAGAGGCTCTGAGGAATAAAGTACAAATTATGCCTGGTACCAGCCAAAAAATATTGGATATTGTTATTCGCATACCGACTGGGACAGTCGTGACCTATGGTGAAATATCGAACGTGGTATATGGACATCGAAGAGGCGCACGGGCAGTCGCCGCCAGAATCAAGAAGGCAACGCGTTGCAACCCTGAAACTTTTCCTTGGTGGCGGGTGGTCGACGAAAATTGGATCCCAACCCAGTCAGGGCCAGAACCCGGAGCGCATGAGCATCTTAAGAAGGAAGGCGTTGTCTTTGTGGAGAATGGCGCAGTTGCAACCGCCCATAGAAACCGGCTTCCCCTTACTGTAAAGGAGATCATGTCAGAAAAGCCCCACGAGTTGTTTCACTACACGAGTCTTCAAGCCCTCGAAGGGATACTGAAGTCTCGAAATCTATGGGCAACGCATATTTCGCATCTCAACGACTCATCGGAATTTACATTGATGTGGAGTGAAATTGTGCCGCACCTAATCAACTATCTAATCCAGAACATCGGGCAAAAAGAACTTAAGATTGCAGAGCATAATGCGAATAAATTTGTTCAAATCATGGAGTCGACGATTTTCAAACATGTCTCTCCCTTCGTCGCAAGCTTCACAGCCCATACGGAAAAAACCCATGTAAAAAACGGATTGCTGAGTCAGTGGCGCGGATATGGCGATGACGGGGTCGCCATAATCTTTGATACCACGAAACTGGAAAAGCGGGTCAAACATGAGAAGAAGCAATTTGATTATTTGGAATGCGCACTGGTCCAAGTGATCTATTCGAATGAACTTGATCCGAAAAAACACTTTCCCTCTCTTTTTAAATTACTGAGAGATAAATTGGCTCCAGATATTGCTACCGGATTAAAAAATGATGTTTGCACCAAAAAATTATTGCAGGATATTGCAATCGAACTTTTCCGCGCGGTCGGAAAAGTAAAGCATTGGGGATTCAAGGAAGAACAAGAATATCGTATTATTGCCGGAATGGCCAAGTCGACACGCTCTGATGATACGCACCAGAAGAACGAATACCACCGCCGCGGAAGATGTGGATCCATTCCCTACATAAAGCTGTTCGAGGAAAACGATGACTTGCCAATATCGGGGATACTGATCGGTCCCTCAAAAAACCAGGAGGCCAGCGCATTAAAAGTGAAAACCATGCTCGGTAATATGAAACTTAAAGGCAAAATTAGACTGGAAAAATCTGAAATACCGTTTGTGGGTACAGTTTGATTTCTGACGGCGACAACGGGTATTATAAAAGATACAATGCGTGACAGACGCCTTCGCCGCTTAAAAATTACCTCACTGCAGCACAGGCAAGCCGTAAAGGAAAACACTTCCGTAATGGGGCCCTGAAGTTAAGAGCGGAATCTGACAGAACCGTGCCAATGAAGCGTGGACCTGGCAACGGCCTGCAGGTGCCGGCGGCAACCATTTGCTTGACATGTTCGGGTCGCTTGCCATGCCGGCCTTCACGGTCTAATGCTTAAATTTATTCATTTGATTCCATTTCCTGGAGCCTCCTGTGACCCCGCTTCCAGGACTCCACGAGATCCTCCGGGCTGCGGCTCCAACGGAAC
>JAPORV010000194.1:254-2142 GCA_026710055.1 Aestuariivita sp. | reverse complement strand
TCACGCAAGATTCACCTGATTTTGCGAAACGTCGTCCGATCGATCTACATTTTTCCCTATCTGACCTTTTTCGCCGCTGCTATTTGCTTTTGTTGGGAATGTGGTAGTGTGCTTCCACACCATATGAGAACCACACCCGTCAATGAGCTTATTAATGAAGAAATCGCCCTGCACATAAAAACTTGTGCCGAGGCTGGGATCAACAAAACAACGCTTTTTTCTACTAAAGAACGCCAAGAAAATTTGACCTACACCCGTTATGTGCTTGATGCAGGGCATTCGAGTGACCTGCTTGATCGTCTAGCAGCGCTTGCGCCTTGTGTAATGGGTTACGGGGAGATCGGCACCTATTTGGCCGTGGCAAAAACTTCGGAAACCTGTGCCGAATGGATTGCTACATAGTGTTTGTTAAAAAAACCCTATTTTTCTCAAATTTCAAGAGTTTACCATGAATAAAAGTATATTTTTCAATGTGTTGACTTAACCGAAATATGTGAATGCCTTTTCTTTAATTTAGCGAAGATTGGCTGATTCAATGACAATCTTGTAAGATATTAAGAAATTGTACCAAATATCGGAAATCTTCGCTAGAACAAACGCATCAGAAAAGTACGTGTTTTCAACATTTTACTAGTGAATTTAGGGTTTTTTAACAGACACTACATATGCAGGAAAAGACTATCAAATGATCTGCCGCAATTTGGGTGCATTGATCGATAATGCTGTGACGCAAAGGCTAGGCGATGAACCAAAAACCTCGCCTCGTTGAGCGACATTGCAGAAGAGATTTGACATCGCAACTCGGCTTGAGGTTGGTTTCTGGGATATGGGACTTGACCCGTCGATTTAAATCTTACATTCTGTTTCTGTACTTTGCGGTCTCTACAAAAGGACGAATTTCATTTGTTTAATCAATTTCCTGTTACTTAAGGGTCTTTGTAAGGTTTCAGTTGGTATGCACCTTCTGGTAAATTTAATGAAGCTGCAAGGTCATTTATTTGCTCAGGAGACAATATGACCTTGTTCATTTGGTCTGTTTGAGAATTATATTGCTCTATTATTACTTGCTCAGAAAATAATTGAATTTTCACGTCTTCACATAAGGGCGCTGCGCCTTGATCAATCAAAGTAATGACGGTGGCGTCAAACTCATGCTCAATTGTAAACATGGATATTGCCTTGGCTCATGAATTATTGTGAAGGCAAGAATGAATACTAGTTTTTACCAGTAAGAATAACAAAGGCTTTTATATATCATTTTTGCGTGAATTCAGGATTCGATTTAGAGAAATAATAAAATAGTATTTAAAGAGTTTATTTTAAAAAGGTGAAAATAGAAATCTCTTTTTTGCACAAAAGAGTATCCCTGATGATCATAATTTGTTGTGCATCCCATCGCACAAAGGTGCGTTAGAACTTTCCTTACATCCGCAAAAGTAAACCGTGCTGTTAGTATTCGCTTGGTACTTCACTGGACTAATTCCGGTGTCTTTGTGGTTACTGTCGCAAAAGGATTGATTGGCAGACATGCCGCATGCGCATCAAAAATAAGTCTTTCCCTCTTTCACCTCTATAGGTATTGGAGATTTTTGAACAACAATTGGATATTCATCCATAATTTATTCCTCTATTACGAGGCACTTAAAAAGAGCTGCATTTAAGCGAATTTTTCCCACCTTCGGGCATTTTGCTGAAAATCAGAATGGACATGTCACATCTTTTCATCTATGAAAAAAAGAAACAACAACATGGAAAGGAAGTCACGACATGTCCTTATTTTCATTTATATCATATCTCTGGAACCGATTTCAAGGGGAATGATGCCCTGCGTTGAGCACGGAACTCGGCCCCCTGAATGAAAAGCACCAACGCTTTGTCGCCGCCCTTG
>JAPORV010000194.1:0-131 GCA_026710055.1 Aestuariivita sp. | reverse complement strand
ACGCCCACAAAAAGACCGGTATGCTCTGGCACGTTCCTTTATCGCCAAGGTCATCCGAGAGAGGCCCACCACCCGAGATTTGATTGATCGGTTGCCGTGTGACCCTCCCTTGCGTCGTCTCATGTGGATGG
>JAPORV010000401.1 GCA_026710055.1 Aestuariivita sp. | reverse complement strand
TTATTATGGTGCGTGCGGAGGCACACGATGACATATGAGCCACATAAATCAACCGGTCAATCCATATCAGTTTCGTGTCTGCAGTCATAAATTCTTGCAAGAGACCACGATGAATCATGTGATTGACATAATCGGTCGTATTCATCTTTTCAGGGAGAGAGGCACTTCGGCGAGTCAAGTATAACGGCGCTTTTTGATCCAGTGCGAGAATGATGGCTTCGACCTCTTCAAGTTCGCAAGGTCGCGCGGTGATCTGCCGCATTACTTCTCCCGTGAGTCGTTTTGTTTTATCAAGTGTAGGTGATATTCGCCAGCTGTAGGCTTAATGGCGGAAGGTTTTTTCCGTGTTGGAGACGCGCGGGATGGAGACGTTGCGTAATGCACCGTTGACATCCGGGCGGGGGAGTTCCTGGGCGAGGGCACGCATGCCATTATGTAGATGTTGCGGCCAGCAGTCAGCGTGCGCAGCGAGGGTCTTCGGCCAGTCGTGGGTCACATCGGTCTCATCAACCCCGAAAGCCTTAAACATGGATTGACCACAGTTCCGGGATTCTTCTTTGGTTAAGGCTCCAATACTGCGAATATAACCACTGACCAGATGTGAAACGCCATCCTCCATCAGTATATTTGGCGTCCGTAAAAAACATTTTTTCTCAAATTTCAAGAGCTTGCCATGCATAAAAGTATATTTTCAACGTGTTGACTTAACTGAAATATGTCGGTGCCTTTTCTTCAATTTGGCGAAGATTAGCTGATTCGATGAAAATTTTATAAAAATATTAAGAAATTGTACTAAATATCACAAATCTTCGCCAGAAAAAACGCATTAGAAAAGTACGTTTTTTCAATATTTTACCAGCGAATTTAGAGTTTTTTAACAGAGATACTATTACATATTCTTACATCATTTTTGATAATAAGGAATTTGATTTTGCCGGACTGTGCGGCTAATCTGTTACATCTTTACACGTCCATGACAGGAGATTTATGATTTTCAGGATGTCGTCAGAGGCGCAGTCATAATACCTGCACTTGCGTTCTCTCCGCATGGCGGGCCTATCGCGGCAAGAACGGAACTTTCGGTGCGTTTCGCTCCTCGCTTAATCGATAGCAATGCTTTCAGTCGCAAGATTGTGTCCTAGCAAAGCAACCGAAACGCTCTGGACTTGCGCTGGATGAAGCACAAGAAAGGCTTTTCAATCCAGCTTGTCACGGATTTGATTAGGGAGAACCAGCCTAACGACGTGGTGGACCCATTTGCTGGAATCTGTACTGCCCCTTTGGCCGCCTCCGGTAAGGGAACCAATGCAACAGGCATTGAGATCATGTTGATCAGAGTTTCGGTGGAATCCCCAATCTCGGAAGCGGCGAATGGTCTTTAACCAGAAGCGTTCAACAAACAATCCAGTGCACTGTTGTGGAATGTCCGAACGGCACGCGCTGCAGGAAAATTCGCGTTTCCCCATGTTCGGATTACCGAAAGGACATTTTCCGAAAGAACGGAAAGACAGATTTCCACCGCAAGGGAGTTTCTATCGTACATAGATGCCGGTGGCATAAAATCCTTTTTGAATCTGGCATGTATGTCAGTCTTGGAGAAGGCGAGCTACACGCGCAAACACGGGCAATATCTGCGTTGGGACAGTCGATCCAAAAGAAGCCTGAAATCCTCGTTTGATGTGGGATCGATATCCGATTTTAATACAGAACTGGAACGGTGAATCGGTGAAATCTCTGTTGATATTCCGGTATTTAAAAAGAAGTTTAGGAGAGGATATCCAACGTTATTGAATGGTTCCTGCTTGGAGATTTTGACAACAATTCCCGCTAGAATATTTTTTCTTTTATTTTCATATAGTTAGTGTCTGTTAAAAAACCCCCGTTTTCTGGTGACTGTCAAGAGAAAAATGTGAATATTTTTCATCGCAATATCAAATTTATTGGGGAATTTTACCGCATAATTGCCGATTACCCGACGGCCAGTGGCCTCATCAGGCCGACATTTCCGCTAAAATGACGCAGCAGACAGACTCCGCCTGTCCGGTCAGAAGACTGTTTTTTTTGAATTGATGATTAAGCAGCGCGACGCTGCTGGCGCTTCAGACGCTCTCGCTCCTTCTCACGAATAAGACGTCCCAGTCGCACCAGGT
>JAPORV010000229.1 GCA_026710055.1 Aestuariivita sp. | reverse complement strand
GACTCTTGAGTTGTTCTATTGCTGCCGGGTGCAAACGGTGTTGCAGAAAAATCAAAGCAGGTCAAAATGCCTTGTGCTTTATGCAGTCGGTCAAGCCCACCCACCCAAATAGTCGCCTCTTTCTTTTCATCTGCCTTAATACCTTTTATTGAGGAACCTGCGCGAATACGCCATGCGTGGTGTGCTTCGTCGTTGATAACAATAATGTTTTTGGCTTTTGCCATATCTCCGAGTACATCGCGAGCATAGGCGTTGTCGCTTTTCACACCGCGTTTATCTACGCTCTTTTTCTTTTTTATTGTCTCCTCGCTGTCCCATTGAAGTGCATGCCAGTTGCGTATCAATACTCTTGCCTGTGTAAGTTTCTCTCTCAAAGACACCGGCACAACATCAAATTCATCATAATAATTTTTGTCCTCGGCAGGCATGAGTACCGAAAGACGTTCTCTGACCGTTAAGTTTGGGGCAACAACGAAAATATTCTTAGAGAAGCGACCGTCGCTGGGATAAGTCACTCGATTGATTACTTGCCAAGCAATCAACATCGCCATCACGACCGTCTTGCCGGTACCGGTGGCAAGTTTGGAACACAAACGGCGAAACGATCCGCCGTCACCCTCAATATCAATACCTGTCTTTTCCGATGCAGGTGTTTCAATCAGCCATATCAAAGTTTCAATCGCTTCAATCTGGCAAAAGAAAAACCGACGCTCTCTTTGTTCCCTATCCTGCCAATGTTCAAGCAATGCTTTGGTGACACCAGTAATGCCCGGGTACCCGGCATCACGCCATTTGTCCACACGCTGCCGAATCTTATTAACCAGAGGTATTGGCTCAAATACCCCCATATCTTGATAGGGTTTTTTTGCCCTAGGGTCGGAGACTAAATAGCCTGCCGAGCGACGCCCGTCTACACGTTTGGGAGGTGTGTCGCTATCAGAAAATTTCCAGTGTTCTAATGGATATTCATACGGTGAGTTGATGATAAGGCTAGATTTCATACTCTGCATTATAGGTTAAGGGGTTAAATTTTCCTTCGGTACAAAAAAAGGTGGCATCTCACACCAGACAACGCGCCCCTCTCTAATCCAATAATGACATTTGCACGAATGTTTGCTAACAAATATGGAAGGATTGAGCGTCAATGTGCCGTTTTTATGTTCTCGCACCTTCCATCTTCTAATGGAATCCGGAGAGATTTCCAAGTGAATAATTTTTTTACATCTTTTCTTGGGGCAGGTAATCGCAGCATAAAAGGGATATTTACGTCCCCCTATAATATAGATTGTATTCTTCTCTATGTTGTCGGGTAGATCCTCAACCCATTTTGTCTTATATCGCTTTTTAAGCTTCTGAACGTAATTGGATATCTTAAGCAAGTATCTTATGATTTTTTCCTCCTCTTTAAGTTTTGGATTAGCAAACTTTCCTCTCCCGTACCTAGGTATTTCTCAAAGATAGAACCATCGTCACCTTCATCCTCTTCGTTCAAATAACATCCTTGAACCAACTGGAATGTTTGAGTGCCAAATTTTGAATTATCGTCCAATCTAAAACTATGTAGCCGTGCCAAAAAATCGTTAAATGCCAAACAAGCCGCCTGCATATTAACCGACATTACCGCAGGTTGATCTTCCTCAGCACCTTTCACATATCCTTCTTGTATCTGCTTTTCATAATATTCCACATTATCACGCTTCAACCTCTCTGCCGTAACTTGTTCGCTCGTATAGACACCTCTATTTAACAAGCTACAACTATCAGGATGTATATATCGAGAAACAGCATTCGCCTGAGAAATACCACCTTTGCCATCGGATTCCAAATAAACGCCGACATCAAAATAAGGAATGAAATATGCCTTAGAAACACATTCCAGATGATATCGTCCCGCCGCAGAGTCCACACAACCAAAAATAATATCGCAATCAACCAAAGCCTCTATAGGATCCCTATCGTAAGTATCCGATTTATATATTTCCACATTTACATTCATACCCATTTTTTCAATCGCTTGTTTCAGAACTTCAACTTTAGATACACCTTTTTCTGCATCGCTTTTCTTGGTATTCATAATTCGGTTAAGGTTTTTTTCCTCTACGACATCCGGGTCTATGAGTACTAAACTGCCTATGCAGTTACGCGCTAAAAGTTCAA
>JAPORV010000286.1 GCA_026710055.1 Aestuariivita sp. | reverse complement strand
CAAAGATCTGTTTCGTGGGGCATGATTGTCATCAGAGTGTTCCTTTCTTGTCTTCGATTGAAGACAGTTATTTTAAAGTATGGGAGCACTCTACCACATTCCCAACAAAAGCAGATAGCAGCGGCGAGGAAGGCCGGATAGGGAAAAATGCCGATCGATCGGACGGCGTTTCGCAAAATCAGGCGAATCTTGCGTGATGAGCAAAATTCGACAAATAATGATCGTGTCATATCAATGGTTTACAAAATTCGCCCCACACCATACGAGAACCACACCCTTTCTTATTGGACCCTCGGAATGATCTTACTATCTGGTGCTCGACTTTATTCAGCAGTCACTCTCTTTACGGCGTTCATCGCGTCTACGTATGGTTTTGGAATTTACCTTTTCCCAGCCATTGCACCAGCAATGATCCAAGATATCCAATTTACGTACAGTGAAATGGGTTTAACAACGGGCATCACTCAGGCTGGGTTTCTTATATTTGCATTGGTCAGTGGCTTATTAACGAGTTACCTTGGTTCTTTTAGAATTATCATGGCATCTATCTTTTTATGTGCCCTCTCGCTCTTAGGTCTAATCTGGGCGGATAGCTTTAAAATTATCAGTATTCTGTTGATCGTCATGGGCGGATGCACGGCATCCGTTTGGGTGCCTATGGTCGAAGTATGTCAAAAGTACATTTCAACCAACCATCAGGGGAAAGTGCTTGGCCTAGTGTCATCGGGAACAAGCTATGGCGTATTCATCAATAGCCTCTTGATTGCTTTTCTCCTTGATGAATTTGGTTGGCGTTCACTTTGGCTGGCTACGTTCATGATTGTTGCCTGCATTTGTATATGTGCTGTCTTCGTATTTCGTAGCATGGAAAATGATAATCCTCACTTTGACCGTCAGCTCGCTACCGAGTCGGATTCGGCAACCGGGATTATCAAGAAGCTCCTGTCCCTGCCGAGAGAAACGACTGTTCTGATCATGCTCATGATGTTTTTGAATGACTGGGTTATCGTGCATGCCGTTCCAAATCTACCTATCTTCGTTTCTGGTTGATGATAATGGCCTTAGTGTGGAGCAAAGCGCCTCAGCTTGGCGATTGATCGGATTCGTTGGAATGTTTGGCGGATTTCTGATGGGCTGGGTCGCTGATAGGATCACCGTCCGGTGGACACTTTTGGTGGTGTATCTATTTCTGAGCTTCTCAACAGGGCTTCTGCTCTTTTTTGAGATCAACACGGTGATCGTCTTTACCGCTGTGGCGTTATTTGGTTTATCCTTCTATGCGATATTTGGGCTGGTGCCCGCCTATATCAGTCATGTTTACAAGAATAACACCGCAGCGCTTGCATTTTCTTTCGGGAATGTCACGCTCGGGCTTGGCGGCATTTTCGGAAACGTCATTGGCGGATGGCTCAAGCAACAAATGGGAACATTTGACGGTATTTATACCATTATCCTTGTGGCTGCCGCTGGGTCGGCTATTGTCTGCGTCATCATGCGGTCCGAGGAACACACATTAAGCCAAAACGAGCTTGGTTCCCGCAATCGATAAAGAAGCATATGGTGGTCGGATACTGGATACCGACATTGCAGAAAGAAGCACGTATCGTGCGCTGAGCAAATTTCGTCTAGATAGCCTAAAATCTGGATATATAGTGTTTGTTAAAAAATCCTAAATTCGCTGGTAAAATGTTGAAAATATGTACTTTTCTGATGCGTTTGTTCTGACAAAGATTTCCGATATTTGGTACAATTTCTTAATATCTTACAAGATTTCCATTGAATCAGCCAATTTTCGCTAAATTAAAAAAGCATCCAAATATTTCGGTTAAGTCAACACGTTGAAAAATATACTTTTAGGCATGGTAGACTCTTGAAATTTGAGAAAAATAGGGTTTTTTTTATCAGACACTAGAGGTACTTACAAAACTCTGCATTTAAGCGAATTTTTCCCACCTTCGGGCATTTTGCTGAAAATCAGAAGGGACATGTCGCATCTCTTCATCCATGAAAAAAAAGAAACAACAACACATAGAGGAAACAACAACATGTCCTTATTTTTATCTATATCATATCTCTGGAACCGATGTTAAGGGGAATGATGCCCTGCGTTGAGCACGGAACTCGGCCCTTTGAATGAAAAGCACCAACGCTTTGTCG
>JAPORV010000476.1 GCA_026710055.1 Aestuariivita sp. | reverse complement strand
CTGACGGGTGGCGGTATTGCCAAGAAGGGGTTGTATGGCGAAGGATGTGCGCATAATGTGACTTTTCTTTCGAGAGATTCTGGCGAAGATTTGCTGATTTGGGGCAAATCTTGGGTGTAATTGCTGATATTGTACCAAATACCCGCAATCTTCTCCAGAGAAAAATGACAAAAGAGTCAAGTTATTCAGCGTTCTAATACTGATTTTTAGGTTTTTTACAGACACTAGTTATTCAAAATCGGCCAAATATATTATTTGATCGCATCATTGCAACGACCACATATTCCAAAAAATTGGTACCGACCAACATCCGGTAGAATTTTCCAACAACGCTGACATTTCTCGCCAACTGCTACCTTAAATATAACGCCCAATCCTCTAATTTCTGGTAAAGAAAACGCATCCTTTGGTACGGGCGCATTAATCAATTTCCAATCGGAGACGATACAAACATCCTCGAAATCTACTGAACTCAATGCAGCAACCATATCAGGATTTTCAACATACACCACCGGTGCTGCTTCTAACGACGAACCAATGACTTTGTTCTGACGTTGAATTTCCAACGCAGCGGTTACCACGCGCCTCGCCTGTCGAATAAGTAACCACTTTTGAGCGAGTGTTGAATCTAACCAACTTTCGCAAGACACTGGAAAGTCTTGTAAATGAACAGAACCACTTTCACTTGGAAATCGTTCAAGCCAAACTTCTTCCATTGTGAATGTAAGGATGGGAGCCAACCAAGTTGTCAAACGAAAAAATAATATATCAAGAACAGTTCGGGCCGACTTGCGCCGCAAACTGTCCCCATCGCAATATAGCACGTCCTTACGAATATCGAAATAAAATGCCGATAAGTCAGTCGTTGCAAAATTAAATACTGCCTGAAAAACACCCTGAAAATCAAATGCTTTATATCTATCACGCACTGTCGAGTCTAACGTCGCAGCTCTATGTAAAATCAAACGCTCTAACTCCGGCATCTGTGAAATATCAACACGATCATGCTCGGAAAAATCCGCTAAAGAACCAAGTAAGAAACGCATGGTATTGCGTAGTCTGCGGTAGCTGTCCGCTGTTCCCTTGAGTATTTCAGGGCCAATCCTTTGATCAGCAGTATAATCAGTTTGTGCCACCCATAACCGAAGAATATCGGCACCATATTGATTAATCACGTCCTGTGGCGCAATAATATTGCCGAGACTCTTGGACATCTTCATGCCCTTGGAATCAAGCGTAAATCCATGAGTTACAACATTCCTATAAGGCGCTTGGGCTTGCGTTCCAACAGATTGCAATAGCGACGAGTGAAACCAACCGCGATGTTGATCGGTACCTTCCATATAGACATCTGCTATTCCATCGTCAGTACCATCTGCCCGATCCCGTAAAGTGAACGCATGTGTCGAACCACTATCGAACCAAACATCTAAAATATCGGTCACATGCTCATAATCTTCTGGATTGACAATCCCTGTTAAGAAGCGTTCTTTAGCACCGTCTTCATACCATGAATCTGCCCCTTCAGTTTCAAAAGCTTCTAAAATGCGTTGGTTTACCTCTGTGTTTTTCAGCAAAAAATCTGGATCCGTAGGATGAGTTAATTTCTTTACAAAACAAGTTAGCGGCACACCCCACGCCCTTTGACGAGAAAGTACCCAATCAGGGCGCGATTTCATCATTGACGAAAGCCGGTTTCGACCCGACTTCGGTGTCCACGAAACTTTATCGATTTCAGACAATGCGCGTTTCCGAATTGTAAAACTATCCGATTGATGCGTTACTACCTTATCAATTGCAACAAACCATTGTGACGTATTTCGATAAATGACAGGTGCTTTAGAACGCCATGAATGCGGATAAGAATGTTGAAGTTTACAACACGCCAGTAATCCTCCAACTTCCGTCAATTTATCAATTACACAAGTGTTTGCGTTTCCTTCACCGCCTCTGCGATTTAGAATATATGTTCCACCAAAAAACGGTAGATCTTCGCGAAATCCACCTGCATCAGTGACATTATAGGTGATCACCTCATCAAGCATATTGAGATCTCGATAAAGTTCATACTCCTCAATTCCATGCGAAGGTGCACAGTGTACAAAACCTGTTCCCTCTTCATCAGAAACAAAGTCAGCCATTCGAAAATCTCGTAGATCATCCCATTCGCCATTTGATCCCTCAGCATGACTCAAAGGATGGATAAGCCTGACCTCATCAAATTCAAATTGTTGAACAGTACGTACTCGCCTCCACATGTCTTCTGTAAGCTGTGCTTTGGCAAAAACATCGCTCGCCATTTTGTCTGCCAAAATTAAATTCTCACCAGACTTCACCCAAGAATTTTCTGAGGCTTCCAATACTTCGTACAGGCCATATAAAATGTCTTTACCGTAAACGACTGCCTTATTAGAAGGAATAGTCCAAGGTGTTGTTGTCCATATAATAACATAAGCGCCAAATATGGCTTCAGTGTCCTGTGTAGATTGTCGCACAACTGTTGTATGATTTTGGAGGTCAGTTGAAGATGTTTCTAAATCTTGGCGCGCAACCTTAAACTTAACCCAAATTGAAATACTCTCTTTATCATAATACTCAATTTCCGCTTCTGCCAAAGCGGTTTGTTCAACTGGCGACCACATTACTGGCTTCGAACCCTGATAAAGGGTACCGTTCATTAGGAATTTCATAAACTCCTCAGAAATGACACGTTCTGCATGAAAGTCCATTGTCAAATATGGATCTTCCCAATTTCCAATAACACCAAGTCGTTTAAACTCATCGCGTTGAATATCTACCCAATGTGCTGCAAATTTGCGGCATTCTGAACGAAACTCGTTTATTGGAACCGTGTCTTTATTTTTGCCTTTTTTTCGGTACTGTTCTTCAATTTTCCATTCTATTGGCAAACCATGACAATCCCACCCGGGGACAAATCGACTGTCAAAACCCATCATTTGATGAGATCGAACGATCATATCTTTGATAATTTTATTTAGTGCGTGACCAATATGTAGATGGCCATTTGCGTACGGCGGTCCGTCATGTAACGTAAATAAAGGCCGGTTTTTTCTCTTTCTCAAATGCGCATATATCCCAATTCTTTCCCATCGCTCCAGCCACTTAGGCTCGTGACTTGGTAAACCTGCACGCATTGAAAAATTTGTTTTCGGCAGATTCAGTGTATTCTTATAGTCAATATCAAGGCGAGAGGCGCACATTATTGACGTCCTTTTGGGGATAATTGAGAGATTAAATGAAGAGCTAAAAGGATACTAAAACTTTTGCTCTTGCATCCTAACAAGTCGAAGAATCAGTAAGTTAAATGAGTACAATTATTATTAAATCCACAACATACCAAAGTTAATATTACATGCAAATTCATAGCGCAAGCCAGAAATTCTATCAAGCAAATGCTCTCAAGCAATAAAATAATTACTATTTTTTTATGTGATCTATGAGTTCTGGAATTTAATCCACTTGAGGTTTTTTACTCCTAAATTACCAACATTGGAACATTGAACGACTATAAATCGATAGAAATAATTTTCGCATAATTTCGGCAAATGTAAGCGCTCGGTTGGGAGTTAATAACTTACAAGACTCCATTTTTATCATTATTGAGGCAATACAAAACCCGCTAATTTATTTAAAATTGAGGTTAAAATTCCAATTTTTGGGCATTCATTAAGAAATAGACGCACAAATAATGCCCAAAATCATCACCTTTCCAACTTTGGATTTGAAACCATCATTATGTGATGAAATGGTTACCACTTGACCGAACGCTTAATCGCAAATACCGTAAATGCAAATAACCTAAATCATAGAATTTTCAAACTTTTCTCTCCATTCGAATTGAATATCTGGTAATTTTTCGTCATTATTTTCACCATTTGTACGATTTATTTCAATAAATCCATTTTTGAGATAAAAGTTAGTTGCCTTTTGATTGGCCTCGAAAGTCCACGCGATTAAACGCGAGTTATTGTTTTTCATTTGTTTCAAAAACGCACTTCCAATGCCTTGTCGGCGCATAGATTTATGTAAGTATAGTGAATGTATGGTTTGATAATGCAGAGCTGAAAACCCAATAACTGTGCCATTAATTTGACCAATCATGACCCAATTACATTCAATCATATCATGTGCAAATTCAATAAATTCCTTTAAAGAATGCACACGCGGAATCCAAGAATACTCATCCGAAAATGCTGACAAGATTTCCCCCACCTGATTCGCATCAGCAGATATTGCAGGGCGTATATCAAAAAACGTCACAGCTATTGAAAAACCAAGTAATAATTCATAGACATTTAGTACAAAAAAGTTTTGTATATTTTAAAATAACGATGCACTACTCAATATTTTATACCATAAATTGGACATCCGTTCAACTTGACCTTCAAAATTATTAAAACAAGTGATCATTGTAACTCGCATCATGCGCTTAGATTCAGTTGTTTCGACAAGACCGAAATTTAGCAATTAAATCATTGTACGCAGAATCGAAGTTCATCATTATTCACATCCAATGAGGAAAAATGCTTTATTTGGATAATATTCCAATGTTCACTTATCGGACATAGAAAAATAGAGCTTCTCAGACAGCACTGATTACCAAAGAGCGCTCATACTAAGAAAAATAGCATGAGAGAAGCCTCTCAACCCGTGTTGGATTGATGTTTCCCTATTGGTATGGTAACAAATCTTCATTGTTCCTTGTACTTCTTTCATTCTATGAGAGTTCTCCTGTGTCGTTGATTGACTCCCGCCAAGAACTTACCGCGCTGTGTGAACAAGCGTTTCGTGAATGGACGCGGGTCAACGCCATCTTACTCTTTGGATCCCGGGCTAACGGAACATCCGGTCCCGAAAGTGATTGGGATATTGCGGTCATCATGGATGATCCAAAAATCACGGAAATCATACATAATAAATATACCCCTATTCCGCCCCCGTTTGCTGGTTACAGCAACCTTGACGTATTAACACTCACCCCCACGCTCTTATACAAAGATATGATGTCCTATGGAACCATCGCTCAGCAGATTGCTCAGTATGGTGAAAGATTGATTGGAGACTGGAGTATGAATCAACAAAACGCCGCCGGCAACGCCCTAATTCAGCCCCAAGAATGGGCGAAAGGTCTTCAGACTAGTCTCAATCATATCGACGAAGCGTTGAATGAGATCAAACGATACAAGCAGAGTGTAACCTATGATCTCGCAGAGACCAATTGTCGAGCGTTCATTGTACACTCACAAGATGCGGCAGAATTTCTCGTCAAAACGTTTCTTAAGCGTCGGAAAGTGCCTCCAAAAAACACCCATAACATCGCACACTTGGCGCAGATCATGCGATCTCACCGTCCAGAAGACGTTAACCTATCGGACTGGAAAGCGTTGGCCGATCGGGTCGGATCGTTGAACGGTTCGACAATCAAGGATCATCAAGCCGGATATTTCCAAACCTATATTCTCACCGAGGAAGATATTCGGCGGGCCGCTGATCGACTCTCGAAGACATTCATCTTGCTGATTGACGAAGTAGAAAGTGCGCTTCATCCGCATATCGATCGTGAGGCAATAGGACTCTCCGAATCTAGACTTGGTGATGAAAGACATCAGGATTTGCTCAAAAAAGGTGCCGAACAATTTCCGAATCAATTTCAGTCGCTTTTAGAGAGCGCCAACACTGTGTTTATGCTCCCGGATACATCTAAAACATCCTTATACACACCCGTCGAAGATCTGATAACTTTTCTCCCGCATATGACGCCTTTTGAGCAGGTGTTTTCCAGACATTTCAACGGAAGGACAGCAAAGATGTACAAAAACTAGCCAATTCCAACCCGTTCAATATCGATACCGCCATGGCCGTTTGAGGCTCGATTAGGAGGAGAATGATCATAGACATCCTGTTTATTGGCGCTTAAAGATGCGGCTGAATTTCCCATCAATAATACGCGGCTCGCCAATCTTAATTGTAAAGTGACAAATTGATTAAAATGGCCTTCTATGAAAGAGAACTTTCGTTTAATTGAAAGGTCGATCGCCTAAAATTGCGTATTTTCATTTGTGTTTCTATACGAACAACATCAAAATAAACCCCGGAAACTTGTGACTTTGGTCTCTAATGATGATAGAATTTAAGGAATTTTGAAGTTATTCATGCCCCGATTCGCGTTAAAGATAGAATATCATGGCGCAAAATTCTGCGGGTGGCAAAAGCAATCTAAGCAAAACACAATTCAAGGCACTATTGAAACAGCTCTTTCAAAACTAGGGCTTGGACGGCCACCTATTTTTGCAGCTGGTCGAACCGACTCTGGTGTCCACGCACTTGGTCAAGTAGCACATCTTGACATCCCAACAAAATTTGAGCCCTTCCGATTGTCAGAAGCACTAAATTATCATCTCAAAGCGAAACGAATAGCAATTTTGGATTGCGCAATCGTTCCATGTGACTGGCATGCACGCTTTTCAGCAATCAAACGTCACTATGTTTACCGAATTCTTTCAAGACGTGCACCTGCCACCCATACCGAAAAACTCGTTTGGCATATTAAGAAATATCTTGACATTAATGCTATGCAACATGCTGCCATTTATCTTGTTGGTCAGCACGACTTCACAACATTTCGCAGCGCTCATTGTCAAGCAGAGAATCCATTAAAAACGCTAGACCAGCTTACCATTGAAGCAAAAAATACATCACATGGATTCGAAATTCACATTCATGCTTATGCAAGATCATTTCTGCATAGACAAGTAAGAAGTATCGTTGGTACCCTTGAGCGTGTTGGTGCAGGAGCGTGGTCGCCGAAAGAGGTTCAAAAAGCACTTGAGGCACGCGACCGCATGGCATGTGGTCCGGTTAGTCCACCTTTCGGTTTATATCTTGTAGATATCGGCTACGCCGAAGACCCATTTAAAAAGTAAAACTGTAGTAAGTTAAGCAGAAAACGCACTATCAAACGTTATCTTAGGCAAGAATTCAGCATGTCTCGCATGAAATAACCGCGCCTGGATTCATTATTCCGTTGGGGTCGACAGTCTGTTTGATTTGCTTCATCACAGCCAGTTTAGTGCTATCACAATAACACTCCAATTCCTTAACTTTCAGCCGACCAATCCCATGCTCAGCACTAATGGAACCTTCCATATCTGTCACAAGATCATAAACAACTTTTTGAATGCACGCCTCAATATCTTGATAATATTCACGTGTTTTTCCATGAGCCGGAAAAATATCATAATGAAGATTGCCATCTCCAATATGACCAAAGCAATTCACCCTGAAGTCACCCAATTTAACCATCTCTTTATTGGCAGAAGAAACAAATTCTGGAATCATTGTTATCGGTACAGAAATATCATGAGTGGATATTGCGCCAATTTTTCGATTCGCCTCAGGAATATGCTCACGGACCGACCAAAATTGATCTCGCTCTCTTTGTGACTGTGCAATCCATCCGTTACTCACAATTTGAGTATTTTGACCTTCTTCATAAAGGTCAATGAGAATAGCGATTGGATCAAAATGACGTGGTACACCAATATCAATTAACACAACCCACTCCGGCAACTCAGCGAAAGGAATACGAACATCCGGTATTTTTTCCTGCAAAAATTCCAAACCTTGACGATGAATCAACTCAAATGTGCTAATGTTCTCTCCAAGATATGTTCGTGCAAGTGACAACAATGAGAGCGCTTCTTTTGGAGAAGGAATAACAAAAAACGCTGTCCCTTCTTTGGCAGGCTGTGGTGCTAGTTTTAATGTGGCTGCCGTGATTATTCCAAGTGTTCCCTCTGAACCAATCAACAAGTTCTTTATATCATATCCTGTATTGTTCTTTCTAAGACGTGACAAGTCACTCAAAATGCGTCCGTCGGGAAAAACAACCTCGAGACCAAGACATAAATCGCGCGTATTTCCATATCTTAAAACATTGGTGCCACCAGCGTTAGTTGCTAAATTTCCTCCAATTCTTGCCGACCCTTCTGCTGCAATTGACAACGGAAAAAGACGATCAACCTTCCGCGCAGCCGCTTTAACATCAGACAAAATTGCGCCCGCTTCAGCAACAAGAGTGTTTTCATTAGGGTACACCCCACGTATTTTTTTCATTCGCTCAAGTGATATAATGACCGGGCGATTCATCCCTGAAAATAACTGACCTTTGACCAATCCGGTTCCTCCCCCATAGGGAACAACCGGAACACGTTCCTGATTACAATTTGAAAGTATGAATGAAACTTCATCGACCTTTTCTGGCGCAATAACAAGACCAAGAAATCCTAGTTGACCCCGCGGGTCATGAAAATACTTTTCACTAGAGGTCGGAAAACATGATGGGGATAAATTAGAGCGCAATTTTTCTTCAAAAATACTACTCATCAAGGTCATTTGTTGCTCCTCGCCAAAGCAATAAAAGGCTCAATTAAATTACAATATAATGATTATTTGCGTTGTTTTATCAACCCATTAGATGTCAATTCGCGGCTAGCATTCCAGAATTAAAAATATATCCCATGCACTCTTACTTCGACCACGTCGACACAAAAGACTACTATCATCGTTTGACTATTCATTTTAATACCAATCAAACGCATTCTTAAAATTCTCTATCATTATTAATGGGGAGGTATATTCGTCAAAAAGAATTTAATTTTCATGACATTCATCACTCAACATCACGCAACCACATCGGTTCAAGCACAACTACTGTTGGTTGAGAAGGTAAGTTACGTAATGAAACCTCAATTGAGGACTCACCTATTCTATCAATAACAAAATTTTCTTCTACACCCAATAAAAAAGCGTCGAGTGAATGCTGCGAAAACCAATGCATCGGTATGACAATAGAAGACCTTAATCGCTCTAGAGTTGATATAATTTCAGATAAAGATAAAGTAAGCCCGCCATCGACAGGAGCCATAACAACGTCCAATCGACCAAGCGCTGCAAATTGCTGCTCATTTGGTACATGATGTAAATGTCCTAAATGTCCAACACAAAGCCCAGCAACTTCAAATACAAAAATCGAATTACCTTTCGTTTCTCGTCCAGAAAATACAGACCGAATATCTGTTGAAACATTTCTAATAAGCATCTCACCAAGATCTAGATAATGATCAATACCGCTGCCAAATGTCTCGCCCCAACCTTTCAAGACATGGGGAATTCTCGGATCAGGTGATGCAGTCCAGTGTGACGAATGTGCGTGATTCATTGTCACGACATCAGGAAGAAAATTCGTATTACCAATAAATCCAGTATAATCTGTTACCGCGGTTATACCACCGTTAGTCCATAAAAGAAAACTCGCATGAGAAATATAATGAATTCCAACTGAAAATTTATCAACTGATCTCGACCAGTTTACCCTTTGCACAAATTGTATATTTGGGTCTGCTTCCGCAATCGCAATACAATGGCTTGGTCGTCGATCAGTTTGTGCAAGGACAGAAGTAGTTACGAGAAAAAAGACAAAGAAACAAAACAGGTGCCTCATCATTACCTTGATCCTTTTCATTTATCCTGCCGCAATCAGTAGATATCAACTTCTTGATGTCAGTTAATAAATTTAATTCAAGTTATTGTGCTATTTGGTAATTTATATCAATTTGAAATTTGTTCAAATCGGCATTATACCATGTTAAAATCAACCCCACCAAAAGGCTACTTTCTCATTACTTAATGTCTGTTAAAGTAACCGTTTGATCAAGCGGTGACAACCGCTGAAGAGGCACGACACACCTACCCTAGTTACCTCAAAATCTCATCTTTCTGAATCATGATTTAACAACCTCTAGCATCTCATGGCCTCTGTCATATCTTGAATGGTGTTAACGATAACAAGCTTTTTTGTATACAATGGTTGTATATTGAAATTCACGCGCTCAAGAAAACGAAATTATACGCGCTTAACTTGATTTGAGAAGGAACAAGAAAAAAATGTCTTGAGACACGTTCATGAAAGTCCTACATTGCGTGGGAGGTTTTTGTGCACAATATCGCCGAAACGCCAAAGAGCCTCATGAATCGTGTGAATTCCCTGATCATACAAACCATATCCAAAAAAACTGGCGATACCAAGCCGCAGTTCCATATGGGTGTGGTCCGCTTCTGTGAGGTTCATGAGACATTCATGCAATTTCGCACTGTCGGGGTCATGATTCACCAAGGTAAGTAACAAGATTGGTCGTTCATCACTGAACCCCTTTAAATCCCTGTCGCAATCCATCAGACCCAATTTGCGCTTCTGGTTAAAAACACGGACCATGTCTTTTTTGAGGTCATCAACATTTTCTGGATTCTCCAAAAATCTGTCAACGTCCCTGATGTGTTCAGTCAGCCCCGAAGAACCGCTCAATGCTTTATCGCCACATTTCACTTCGATAATAACCAATCGTCGATTGTTACCCTTTTTTCGCAAGTTTCTGTCTGATGGCCAGTGCGCGGCAATCATGTCAAATCGCCAAGGTTCCCGGCTTTGGGTGTATTCCACGTCGCAAATGTAGAAATCTGTGGATCGTGCGAGACTGCCATTCCTGTACTGGATACCTTGGTTCGTCCGTTGCTCGATACGGCCATAGTTGTTAGCACGGACAAACAATTGCTGAACTTCACGCTCGTCTTTTCTGACCATCTCCGAAATATATCGATCGACCGCCTTTTTCAGGATTGGCCAAGCTCTTACCCATTCATCAACATTTTCGCGGCCAGTCAGTACGTTCGGAATCTCTACTATCTTGCCGTCCTGAAAATAGTTAGAGTCGAATTTAGCTTGGTACTCCGTTCCGGTTTTCTCAATCTTCATCAGATTACCCCCACGGTAATAAATGTTGATCGACGTCCCTCTCAATTCAAGGCAAAGAGTCGGGTCCAATTGAACAGTTTCTGTTACCCTCGCCAAAATTCCATTTTGCAAATCACTCAAGAATTGGTCGTTTACTGCCCGCATTGTTATTTACCCTTTCAGACTCTCCACCACTCGCCATCGTCATAGCACATAACATGATCAAAATAATCTTTGAATCGATCCGGCTCGAACGAATGAATAGGAACCAATGATCGCGGAGCCAGTGCGGAAGCGAACTTCCTGAGATCAGCGACCGATGCATGCCCGGAAGTATGAAGTGGCGTCCACGAAATACCATGATTGTCAAGCCATTCGAGAACCTTAACAGACCTATCCTGGTCAAGATATCCTTTCCACATTGAGTAGGTAAGTGCTGCTCCGTGCAAGGATTCCTGAATGCCATTATCGCTCATTAACAGTGGGCGAAACAGCATAACTGCTTGCCCAGCCAAACTCGGCAAGTCTTTCGGATACACACGGTTCACCTTGTGTCGATCAAGATCATCAAACAGTCTTCTCTTTTTGATGAATACTCGCTGACGGTAGGGGATATAGAGTCGGACATCGCTCCAACTAGATTGCGGGATAGTGTCACGGCCTGTCGCTTGCAACACAACAGCGGTATAAAGATCAATCAGAAACAAACGTCCCGTTCGCTTGGCTGCACGGAATATTGTCACTAAGCGATCAATATTTTGCGACGAAGTCCAGACGAAATGCAGGCCTTTCGTTTTTTTAAACGCATGGATGAACTGATTCTCAAGATCATTTTCTGTTTCAACCCGGCCATCTGTTTCAACCCGGCCGATGCTCGTTCCTTCCATCAAAAGAACATCGATTCCGCTTGGTGGACGTGCAACCATCATCTCAAACCGTTTTGCCGTGCGCCCATGCCCTCGAAAGTCACCGGAATAGAAAACACGCTTGCCATCTGCTTCAATCAGTAGAGCATAAGCATCAAAAGCACTGTGATCAACACGATACGGCGTGATCCGGAACGGCCCAATCTCCACAGGTATATCGCCTATAAGAAAATGGGGGTCGGTAACAGCGTAATCATTCGGGGCATAGCGACTTGCCGCAGTCAGAACAGTGTGTGCAGCCTGACCAATCCAGACAGGAATCTTCTGAGGGATATGGCGTGCTAGCCCGTAGTGGTCGACATGCGAATGTGAAATTACAACGCCAAGTAAATTGTCATCTGGCGCACTGAATCCCGAAATATCCGGCACTAGAGTTTTCTGCACATTCTCGTCATCCGGAGCGTCGAGCGGCAGCCCAACATCAAGGATCAGGCGCTTGCCCTGCGCTTCAACCTCAACACAGGTACCGCCGATTTCTTTCGTCCCCCGATGAATGCACAACTTCATGTTCCAGTTCTTTCCAAAATGACCGCGTAGATAGGGGCGTTGGTGGCTTTATGTTTCACGTTGGCTTTCAGTTGTTCTAGAATTTTACCATAACAGATTTAGCATGGAATCAAAATAAAATTGGGATTCTTGTATATAATTCCTTAGGAATAAGTAGTAATCGCAATCAATACGCTATATACTAAACAAGGAATATATTTAATTTACTATTGATGGGATGACACCCTAAGAAAACTGAAACGGAGAGTTTAATGGACGGAAATGATCTCGGATTCGGAACGTGCCCAATTATGCACACTAGCGTGGCTGTACAGTCAAACCGTGACTGGTGGCCAAATCAGCTAAACTTGAAAATTCTTCATCAGAATTCCAATCTCTCCAATCCAATGGAAGAAGAGTTTAATTATGCTGATGCATTCCAGTCAATCAATTGGAACGAACTTAAACAAGATCTGCACAATCTAATGACGGACAGTCAAGATTGGTGGCCAGCTGACTACGGCCACTATGGCGGACTCTTTATTCGAATGGCATGGCACAGTGCGGGAACTTATCGAATCACTGATGGTCGTGGCGGTGGCGGTTCAGGAGCCCAGCGGTTTGCTCCTCTCAACTCGTGGCCGGATAATGGTAATCTCGATAAAGCAAGGCGCCTCTTATGGCCAATTAAACAAAAATATGGAAACAAAATCTCATGGGCTGACTTAATAATTCTTGCCGGCAATATCGCTATCGAATCAATGGGGGGAGGAACATTTGGCTTCGGTGGCGGCCGAAAAGATGTTTGGGAACCAGAAGAAGATATTTTCTGGGGCCAAGAAACGGAATGGCTAGGTGATCGAAGATACTCTGGTGATAGAGAACTTGCCAACCCACTTGCTGCAGTACAAATGGGTTTAATTTACGTTAATCCAGAGGGTCCAAACGGAGTTCCTGATCCGGTTGCAAGCGGTCGAGATATTCGCGAAACATTTGCACGAATGGCCATGAACGACGAGGAAACTGTCGCATTAGTTGCCGGCGGTCACACATTTGGAAAAATGCACGGTGCCGGTGACACTTCACATGTCGGACCTGAACCAGAAGGGGCACCAATTGAAGCAATGGGGCTTGGTTGGCTTTCAACCTATAAAGATGGTAAAGGTCGCAACGCAATAACGTCCGGCTTAGAGGGCGCATGGACGGCCAATCCAACAAAATGGGATCATGGTTATTTCAATGTATTGTTTAAATACGACTGGGAATTAACAAAGTCTCCCGCTGGAGCGCATGTCTGGAGCGCGAAAAACCTCGCCGAAGAAGATATGGCACCTGACCCGCAGGACCCGTTAAAAAAAGTTCCCATTTTTATGTCAACTGCTGATATAGCAATGCGTAGGGATCCAGTTTACGAAAAGATATCACGTAGATTTCATCAAAACCCAGACGAATTTGCAGAAAAATTTGCGCTGGCTTGGTATAAACTAACGCACCGCGATATGGGACCCAAAGTGCGTTACTTAGGCCCAGAAGTGCCATCTGAAGACCTAATTTGGCAGGATCCAATACCTCCTGTTGATCATCCGTTGATAAATGAAGACGATGTTGTCGCATTGAAGAAAAAAATTCTTGAAACAGGGCTAAGTGTCGCAGAATTAATTGCTACCGCATGGTGTTCCGCATCAACATTCCGTGGATCAGACAAACGCGGTGGGGCGAATGGCGCACGTATTAGATTAGAACCCCAAATTTCTTGGCAAGCGAACGAGCCAACCCAATTAAGTAAGGTTCTTGATGCTTTACAATCTGTTCAATCAGACTTTAACGCAATGGCAAAAGATACAAAGGTCTCACTTGCTGACCTTATCGTTTTAGGCGGTTGTGCAGCAATTGAAACAACTTCCAGCGGAATTAAAGTTCCTTTTTATCCTGGACGAATGGACGCCAATGCGGAACAAACAGATGCAGACAGTTTTGCAGTCTTAGAACCACAAGTAGATGGCTTTAGGAACTTCCAAGAGAAAAAGTTTGATCTATCGCTTGAAGAAATGCTCTTGGATCGTGCTCAGTTGCTCACCCTCACTGCACCAGAAATGACTGTACTTATTGGTGGTCTACGTGTTCTAAACGCTAATTATCAAGGCAATCAGCAGGGCGTGCTTACCAACAACCCAGGGAAATTAAGCAATGACTTTTTTGTTAATCTGCTTGATATAAACATTGAATGGCAACCAAGCAAAGAAAATAATAATATTTTTGAAGGTCGATATCGTGGTCATTCAGACATCTGCTGGACTGCTACAGGTGTTGATCTCATTTTTGGTTCTAATTCTCAACTGCGTGCAATATCTGAAGTATATGCTCAAGCTGACAATAAGCAGAAATTCATTAAAGACTTTGTACAAGCATGGACAAAAGTCATGAATGCAGATCGATTTGACCTAAGAACGTAAAACATATTGTTATTATAGGAGTGAATTAATACTTTTCTCCTGTACATTTGAGATTAACCAGCCATCACAATGTCTTAAGATATAAAAAGCCAGTTTGACTTATTCAATCGAACAGATGTATAGAGTAGCTGTGTGTATTTCATTATTCAAATTTTTTGACTAAATTGTGTCATCGCGACAAAAATAATGGGGTTTATATACTTAAATCTGTAAACACTATAAGTAGTGCTTTATGTTCAGAAATTTGCTTATTACCTTTCATATATATTAGTATGCAGACCTAAGTAATATAAACCCCAAAATAATCAATAAAATCAGTGAATTGAATAAATTACAATCACTTTTTTACATCATGCAAAATTAATTGAGGCGGCTTGAGTTCCTAAAGCAATTTTTTGCCATTTTTTCTCAACTTCACATCACAATAACAACAAAACAGTAATGCTAAACAAACTGTATAAATATATTTTTACATTCATAAGTTGTGTTTCTGTCGCTTTCCCAGCGATTGCGGAAGACAAACTAAAAGTTGTCACCACCTTTACGGTAATTGCGGATATTGCATCTAATATTGCAGGTGATGCTGCGAACGTAATCTCTGTTACCAAACCGGGAGCGGAGATTCACGGTTATGAACCAACGCCTCAAGATCTCGTGCGTGCAACTGACGCTGACCTTGTTCTTCGTAATGGGCTAAATCTTGAATTATGGTTTGAACAATTTCTGAGTAACTTAAATTCTGTACCCTCGGTCACGGTTTCTGACGGCATTATACCAATAGCTATTCGCTCAGGATCATATGAAGGGAAACCCAACCCTCATGCCTGGATGGGACTCGACAACGCTCTGATTTATATTGATAATATTGCGAATGCTTTCACTACTTACGATCCAAAAAACAAAAATCTGTATCTCCATAATGCTAACGTTTATAAAAAACAAGTTCGTGAAACATTAGAGCCCTTACGCACATCAATTAAAAGAATACCAAGCCACCAGCGCTGGCTTGTGACCTGTGAAGGAGCGTTCAGTTATTTCGCACGGGATTTTGGTCTCAAAGAACTTTACCTATGGCCAACAAACGCTGACCAAATTGGGACGCCTCAACAGGTTAAAAAAGTCATTGATGAAGTGCGCAATAATGATATCCCTGTTATTTTTTGCGAAAGTACAGTCAATTCGGCACCAGCAGAACAAATTGCGCGTGAAACAGGCGCAAAATTTGGCGGGGTGCTCTACGTCGATAGTTTATCACAAAAGGATGGACCAGTACCAACATATCTTGATTTACTACATGTAAATGCTACCACTGTCACAAGCAAACTAACAGCCAAATAAAATTCGGTCATGAGACTCAATAAGTTTGCTGATGACATTTAGTAAATTATGCTAAACCTAAAATAGTGTAATTGCGTATGAAACAAGCTAGTTGGCATTGATTGGCTTGACAAAGGAATACGTCACATGCGGGACAGAGTGGATAAACAAACGTCTTCAATTGATACAAATTTAGTATCTGACGGAAATGGCCTGCGAGCGCAAGAAATAACCGTCGTCTATCGTAACGGTCATACCGCTATTCACGATGCTAGTTTTGAAATTCCACGTGGAACAGTAACTGCGTTGGTTGGTATTAATGGGGCCGGAAAATCTACACTCTTTAAGGCAATCATGGGCCTCCTACCAACTGTCTCTGGAGAAATTCAGATTTGTGGTCAAACCGTGAGTAACGCTCTTCAAAACAATCTGGTCGCTTATGTACCACAGTCCGAAGAAGTAGATTGGACATTCCCTGTACTGGTTGAAGATGTCATCATGATGGGCAGATTTGGACATATGAACTTCCTAAGGCAACCGCGAGCAACCGATCACAAAGTCGTGCAGTCAGCACTGGAGCGCGTTGACATGCAGCATTGTCGGAAACGACAAATTGGAGAGCTATCTGGCGGTCAACGAAAACGTGTATTTTTGGCACGCGCGTTAGCGCAAAAAAGTGAAGTTATTCTCTTAGATGAACCCTTTACCGGCATTGATGTCAAAACCGAAACGCAAATCATTGCATTGCTAAGGGAATTGCGAGAAGACAAGAAAATAATTCTTGTATCAACTCATAATCTTGGTTCGGTACCTGAATTTTGCGATAGAACAGTTCTTGTTAAGGGCACCGTCCTTGACCATGGATTAACAGCAGAAGTCTTTACACAAGCCAATATTGAACGTGCTTTTGGCGGAGTATTACGCCAATTTACTTTGAAAGGTAGCGATCTTCACAATGATGAAGATGTACGCTCTTTAACCATATTCACAGATGATGAACGACCTTTTGTACAGTATGGCAATAAGACTCAAACGCAGGAACGGGAAGAATGAGTGTTCTTATTGAACCATTCTTATACAACTATATGTTCAATGCGATGTTTATCTCCGCTTTAATTGGTGGTGTTTGCGCTTTTTTGAGTTCCTACTTAATATTGAAAGGCTGGTCATTGATCGGTGATGCGCTAGCCCACTCTGTGGTGCCTGGCGTGGCGGGTGCCTATATCATTGGAGTTCCGTTTGCCTTTGGCGCCTTTATTTCTGGCGGCCTCGCTGCGATGACAATGTTGTTTTTGTCAGAACACTCAAACTTAAAGGTTGATGTCATTATCGGACTAATTTTCACATCTTTTTTTGGACTTGGGTTATTTGTTGTTTCATTAAATCCTGTTTCAGTCTCTGTCGATTCAATCATCATGGGAAATATTTTGACAATAACACCTGAAGACGCACTTCAGATCATACTCATTGGACTTATTTCTCTATCGATTTTGATCACGAAATGGAAAGACCTTATGGTGACTTTTTTTGACGAAGTTTATGCACGGACTGTTGGCATAAGGCCACGTGTTCTTAAGGTTATATTCTTTACTTTGTTATCTGCTTCTGTCGTTGCAGCAATGCAAACCGTTGGGGCTTTTTTGGTTATAGCCCTGCTCATTACGCCAGGAGCTACGGCCTATCTCTTAAGTGATAAATTTTCACATCTATTGATTATTTCAATAGCAATCGGTGCGCTCACATCATTCCTTGGTGCTTATACCAGTTATTTTTTGAATGGTGCAACAGGTGGTTTCATTGTTGTTTTGCAATCTCTCGTCTTTTTTCTGGTGTTCTTTTTTGCCCCAAAGCACGGTTTGCTCGCAAGAAAAATACGGGCCAAACAAATATCAAATAAGTCATCGTAATGAGCATTGAAACTCTCACGCTCCCGTTTCAGTTCGTGTTCATGCAAAATGCCTTCTTTATTTGTTTAATTATTTCGCCATCAGCCGCATTACTGTCTTGCTATTTGGTGCTCAAGGGTTGGGCATTAATGGGGGATGCGGTTAGTCATTCAGTTTTACCTGGCGTTGTATTGGCCTACGTTATCGGTTGGCCGCTCATCATAGGAGCATTAATTGCAGGAATGCTATGTGCACTTGCGTCTGGATATGTTAGCCAAAACAGTCGCCTAAAGCACGATACTGTTTTGGGAATAATATTTTCTGCAATGTTTGGAATTGGTCTGATCCTTTATATTTCAATCCCAACCAATGTCCATTTGGATCACATTCTATTTGGTAATATGCTCGGTATTAATGAAACTGATCTGTGGACTTCTGGCGTCATTTCATTGTGTGTTTGCGCAGCTTTGATCATAAAATGGAAAGATTTCCTGCTACACTGTTTTGATCCAGCGCAAGCACATGTTTGTGGGCTGCACGTCCGTCTGTTGCACTACGGACTGCTTTCGGCGTTATCCCTTTCCATTGTTGCAGTATTGTCAGCCGTTGGTTTAATTCTCGCAATTGGTATTTTTATTGCACCAGGCGCGATCGCTTTTTTAATCACACGTCAATTTCATATGATGTTATTGATCTCTGTTATTGTTTGTATATTTTCGATGACCATTGGGGTATACGCTAGTTTTTATTTGAACAGCGCCCCTGCTCCTACGATTATTTTGGTTTTTACGATACTATTCATTTTGTTCTTTTCAAGAAACCAGATAATAATTGCAAGACTTGCGCATCAAAATAACCACACCGTTTGATTTTTAACTGACTTTTTACTGTCAATACTAAAGAGCGATAATCTAAATTTTATTCTCAAACAACACAGTTCTGCTGAATTAAACCACCCACTCTTTATAAACAATGATATCATTGTTGCTGACAAGTAAGCGAAGGGAATTGAGTCACTAATCAATTTCCAACAGTATTACTCGACGCATTTTGTTGTGGTTCTGTCTATTTGACATTTCCTTTTTGTTAAAAGCCTTAAAGGAAAAATATTCAAAACAAAAGTTACTTTTCGATTTTAGAAACATAACATATCTTTAAAGAAAGAATGAACTTATGAAACTCGTAAATCGTCTATTAAAACCACTTGTTTTGGACGCCCTAAATTTTTCCCCCCGCGGTGTATATCAATGGACCACGTCAAGCTGGAAAGGCAACGCTTGTATGGGAATTATTGGCAGAAGACTATAAAGCAAAAGTCGTTACATTTGATAACTTGCTGGAACGCTTTGCCGCATAATGAAATCTGCTGAGTTACATTCGTGAATCAGGAAGATCACTAATTATTGATGAAGTTCAGTTATCTCCAGGTATTTTCAGACCTTTGAAAATGCTTATTAATGAGCAACGATATGACGCACTTCATAATGATACAAATCCTAACGGCCTGTACCTTCTAACAGGATCAGCGAACTTGACGGTGATCCCTGAACTCACGAACGCCATGGTCGGACGCATGGCAACATTAACTCTATTGCCATTAAGTGCGGCAGAAGTCATGAACCAAACTCCATGCTTTATTGAACGATGTTTCACGAGAGACTTTTCAGACATTAAAGCAAGTGACACTCAATTGATATAAATTATCTGTAAGGCAACTTATCCTGAGTTGTCACGGGTTTCTCAATCAATGATTGGCAATTGGTTCAACAATTATATTCAGAAAATTACCCTTGATGATTCGCGCCATATCTATAATTTAGAAAAAGTCGAACCAATGCCTATTTTATTGCCAATCATTGGCGGCGCGGGCCGGAAACTTAATCAATGATGCAGGCATTAGTCGTGAAATCGGATTAAACGCTGTTACGACTCGGAATTACCGCAGACTATTAAGCGGCTTGTTTGTTACAAACCTTCTGAGACCTTGGTACCGAAAAATCACAAATAGGTTGGTCAAGGCAAAGAAATTATACTTCCACGACACAATGCTGCTATGTCATCTTTTGGAGAGTACGCCAGACGGACTATCTAGCTATAACCCTGTAAGATTTTAAGATTTGGTTACGTAGTGTCTGTTAAAAAACCCCCCTTTTTTGACGCCCGCCCGAGACGAATGTGAATTTTTTTCATCGCAATATCAAATTTATTGGGGAATTTTACCGCATAATTGCCGATTACCCGA